>DASYZB010000139.1 GCA_035946615.1 Verrucomicrobiia bacterium | reverse complement strand
CGGAGTTGGTCAGTTGGAGGTGGAGTTTGGTTTTTCGCTTGGTGAATGCGGGCATGGCTATACATCACCATAATGGTGATGTTGTGTCAACAGATTTTTCACCTACCTGTGCATTTTTCCTCACCTGGCTAAGGATCGGGGGATGCCGCGAAAAAGCAACTCTCGTTTTCAGTTGTCTTTTAGGAAGGTGTTGAAAATGGTAACGCGCCGGCCTGAGGAAGCTCTCGGGTCGCCTCGGTCGGCCATCAGCCTGAGACAAGAAAAGCCTTTCCAACTGCCTTCCGTATTTCTCCAGTATCGGGCGAGCTTTTCGTTCCGCTCGACTCTTGGGCGGTCTTCGTGCTATTCTTGACCTTGACCCCTGAAGCGGAGATAATCGCAACAGAGTGCTGAATTATGGCGAAGCTTGTGGTTCTTAGCCCGGGAATGACCGGACGCGCGCAGGAGCTGAAGACAGACAAGACCACGATTGGACGTTTCCTGGACAATACGTTTCAAATCGATGAGTCCTCCGTTTCCAGCCATCACTGCGAGATATTGGTCCGTGGCAACGATATCGTTGTGAAGGACCTCAACTCCACAAACGGCACCTTCATCAACGGCGAAAAGGTTGTCGAAGCCCCCATTAAACCCGGCCAAATCCTGCGGGTTGGCATGATCGAAATCCGGCTGGATAATGATGCCCCTCCTCGAACTCGGAACAAATTTGATGAAACAACCGTCATTCGCGGTGGGGTCAATCGCACCGAACTCGAAGCAGGCGTGCGCCCCGATAGTTTTCAAAACAAGGGTACCGGCCCAGGTTTTTCAAAAAAGGATGACCGGCCAACTAAAATCGTCATTATTGCCTGCGCCATCCTCGGGGTGGTGATTGTGGGGCTGCTGCTCTACGTGTTTGCGATAGCCAATAAGTAATTCTGTGGTCGGGCTCGGTTTTTATGCGCCCACCGGCAGTTTCACGCTCGTCCTCGAAAGCCATTTAAGAACCCAATTCGAGGACGAGAACGAGGAGGATGAGAGGGGGCCGTTTGAAATGAAACATGCCTCACTTTAAGAAAATTTATCCCCCTTGACAGACCGTCTCCACCTGTCATACTGTCATAAGACAGTTATTCAGATTATGATCTTTCGAGTCGATTTCCAGGCCGGTAAACCGGTCTATCTGCAACTGGCCGACCAGGTCCGCTACGCCGCCGCTTCGGGCCGGCTCCGGCCCGGCGATCCCCTGCCCTCTCTGCGTCCGCTGGCCGAGGAGTTGCGCATTAACCGCAACACCATCGCCAAGGCCTATGCCGAACTCGAAGGACAGGGCATTATCGAGACGGTCCCCGGGAAGGGGTACTTCCTCAAAAAGAACCATTCCCCATTCAGCCAGCAAACCCGGGAGAAGTTGTTGCTCAGCGAAATCGATGAGGCCGTCGTGCTGGCGCATCACCTCCAGGTCGGCCGGGAAAAGTTCCTCTCCCTGATCGAGCAGCGTCTGGATTACTTCGAGCAGAAATCAAACGCAACACGCCCCTGATGCTTATGCTAAAAACTGACACGCCGGTTATTGAAGTCCGAAACCTGGTCCGCCGTTACGGAAAACTAGAAGCGGTCAACGGCTTGAGTCTGACGGTGGCGCCTGGGCGCTGCTATGGCTTCTTTGGCCGAAACGGGGCCGGTAAGACCACAACCATCAAATGCCTTTTAAACCTGCTGCGGCCAGATTCAGGCGCGGTTCGCGTGTTCGGGTTGGACCCGGTCAAACACGAGGTGGCCGTGAAATCCCGCTTGTGCTATGTGCCCGATACGGTTGCATTTTACCCGTGGATGACCGTCGCCCAGGTTCTGGGATTCCTCGCCTCGTTTCGCGCCCACTGGAACCGCGACATCGAGGCGGATTTGCTGCAGCGTTTCCAACTCGATCCCGGCCAGAAGGCAAGCCACCTCTCGAAGGGCCAAAAAACGCAACTGGCACTGATCGGGGCCGTTTGCCCCGAGCCGGAGCTGCTGGTCCTGGACGAACCCACCTCCGGCCTCGACCCGATCGTGCGCCGCGAATTCATTCAAACCGTCATTGGCGCCTATCACGCCAACGACCCGGAACGGCGGACGGTCTTCGTCTCGACGCATCTCATAGGCGAGTTCGAGGGGCTCATCGATCAATTCACCATCATCGAGCAAGGCCGCGAGTTACTCACTTTGCAGGCCGACGAAGCGCGGGACCGATTTCGCAAAATCCGCGCGCGTTTTGCCGAGCCGCCTTCGGGGCTAAACCTGTCCGGGGCCTTGAGCGTGCGGCAATCGGGGCGGGAGTTGGAAATCCTGGCCAACGGGAACAGCGAGCGATTGCTGGAACACTTGCGGCCAAGGAAACCGGAAGAGACGACGTGCGATTCGCTCTCATTGGAAGAAATATTTGTGGCGGCGGGACATTTGGCCAAGGCACTCCCATGAACGCCCTGCTCGCCAAGGAGATAAGACTGTTGCTGCCTGCCTGGGGAGCGGCGCTGTTGCTGGCGGTGGCGCCGGTTTGGCTGCTGGAATTCGATCCACATAACGCGATGCTGGCCCTTGGTCCGTTTTGCATTGGAACCATTCTGCTCGGCTTATCCTCATTCGGCCGCGAGGTTGCGCTCAACACGTTCCCGTTGATGCTTGCTCAGCCCTCGGAACGCGCCCGAATCTGGTGGACCAAGGTGGGGGTGCTGGCTGTGGCATTGGCCGTGGTTTCTGGCGCCTGGTGGATCGTTTGCGCAACCAGCCTTTACGCGGGGTCGAAGCACGCACATGGGCTGATAGAATTCTTCGGCAGCGCCGTCACGGCGGCCGCCGGTGT
>DASYZB010000138.1 GCA_035946615.1 Verrucomicrobiia bacterium | reverse complement strand
GGGCAACCAGCGGCTTGTTCGATGGGGAGATTGTTTGTTTGGAACCTGATGGGCGGCCAAACTTCAGGGACGTTATCCATCGCATGCAGCAAACGGCTGATGGCGGCATCGCGCGAGACAGAATTAAGCATTCGGCGGTATTTTACCTGTTTGATTGTCTTTACCTGGATGGCCGAGCCATTGTCAATGAACCTCTGGATCGGCGGCGCGAATGGCTGGAAGATGCTGTTAAAACCGGTTCACCCTACCGCCTGAGCGGAGTTTTTGAAGAAGGTCCGCCTTTACTCGAAGCGGTGAAAGCCATGGGCTTGGAGGGCATCATGGCCAAACAGCGCGCCAGCACCTATCTGCCCGGAAAGCGGGGGGAGGCATGGCTGAAGATCAAAACACGCCAAACCGTTGAATGCGTCATCATCGGCTATACACAGGGCAAAGGTGACAGACAAACCAGCTTTGGCGCCTTGCACCTGGCTATTCCGGGCGAGAACGAGCTCAAATATATCGGTAAAGTAGGGGCGGGTTTCGATGAAACGATGCTAAAGGTTGTGGTTAGGGAGTTAGGAAAGTTGACACGGACCAAAAGACCGGTTAAAGAGAAACCGCTCGACGAGGCGCGTTCTGTTTGGGTGCAACCCAAGCTCGCGTGTGAAGTGGCATTTGCCTCATGGACACCGGATGGGCTCTTGCGCGAGCCTGTTTTTGTAAGATTAAGACCGGATTTGGCAAATGGAATGCTGCCTTCGCTGAAGCTATGAACCTGGTCACATCATTATAGGTGAATTATGAGATCAATCTGGAAAGGCCATATCCGCTTTTCGCTAGTAACGATTCCTATCCGCATTTACAACGCGGTGGACACCGAAGAAACCATCCGGTTCAATCAATTGCACAAGGAGGATAACGGCGCCGTCGGTTACGATAAAAAGTGCAAAAAATGCGGCAAAACTCTCACTACGGAGGAGATAGTCAAAGGGTACCAATTCGAGCCGGAACAATACGTTATCGTATCTCCAGAGGACCTCGAGAAAATCAAGCTCAAGAGCACGAAGGTAATCGAGATTGCCGGATTCATCGACGCCGGCGAAGTTCATCCGACACTTTATGACGCCCCTTATTTCGCGGGCCCGGACGGGCCGGTGGCGGCGAAGACCTATTCCCTACTGACTGAGGCCCTCAAAGCCAGCGGCAAGGTCGGCATCGGCAAGGTCGTTCTGCGCGACCGTGAAGAAGTAGTGATGATATCGCCCCTGGATGGCGGCCTCGTACTTTACAAGCTGCGCAATCCGCAGGAGCTGCGAAAGATGGAGAGCGTTCCCCAAATCGAGCAAAAGGAAGTCAACAAAGACGAACTCAAACTCTCGGTCAGCCTGGTCGAATCCATGGCGTCCAGTTTGAAAGAGCTGGATTTGACGGACCACTACCGGGATGCGCTGCGCGAGATGCTCGAGGCAAAGATTGCGGGCAAGCAAGTCATCAGCGTTGCGGAAGAGGAGAAACCGGTGGTGGATATTATGACCGCGCTCCGGCAGAGTATTGAACGAACAAAGGCGCAGAAGAAGCCCATGGAAAAAGCAAAGGGAGAGAAGAAGCGACCGGCTGAGGTGAAGCCTGCAAAGCAGCGGAAGGTCGCATAGTTGCCTTGAAGCGAAAACACAAACTCACCTGTATTGGCTGCAAAGTCGAATGGGCCAAATCCTAAAATTCCCCGTTCAGGCCTCGAAGTTCGGATACAAACGGGTCAGGAACCGGGCGAAAACCGCTGAGAATCCGAACCAACTCAATTTGTTTCCTCAGCCAATGGCCCAAATCCTGGCATTTACGCCAGCCTTGGGCTGTTTCGAGCAGGCCCTCATGTGGGATGAACGCAGTGATCCGAAAGCCGCCGAGTTGTACCTCAAGGCGATTGAGGAACAGGATTGCGTCGCCGATGCCTATTGCAACCTCGGTATCATTGAATCCAAACAGGGGCGCATTGCCAAAGCGTTCGATTGCTTTACGTCCTCATTGAAACATAATCCGCGTCATTTCGAGGCCCATTTCAATTTGGGCAATATGTATTTCGATGAGAACGATTTTCGCCTCGCGCAAATCCATTACGAAATGGCTGCGACAGTTGATCCTTCCTTTCCCAACGTCTATTTCAATTTGGCCCTTGCTCAAGCCATCAATAATGAAGCAGCCGCTGCGGTAAGCGCTCTAACCAAGTACCGGGAATTGGTTCCTGCCAATGAGGGACGCAAGGCAGAAGACTTATTGGAGAAACTCAAGAAATCGCTCGCTGCCGCCCGAAACTCCCGCTCCGCCAGCACCTGATTAGCTGGTCGTTCGCTGTTCGCGAGCGGTTGGTTAGGGAATATAAAGCCGGTAAAAGCGATTTCCAACCGCTGGTGAAACCACTATCCAGGCACGAGAAGAATTGGTCTGGTAGGGCGGTGAAATGGGCGCCCATGAAATCGGTGGGACCAGGGCAGAGGTTTGTTCCAAGACCCATCCGTTTGCGGGCAGCGGCCAGGAAACAATGACGCTGTTCGTCCCGCTATTGGTGATGGAGAGCGTCGGGGGAGGTGAATAGACCACGTTGGCCGAAAATCGGAAATTGGCGCCCAGGAGCAGGGTGCCGCTGGGGCCGGAGGAACTCGGAAACAGGAAGCCATTGGTGATAAGGGCCGAGCTGACCAAAGAAACGTACGGTGAGAGGGTCACCGAACCGTCGTAATCCGGAGGCGGGCCGATCAAGTTCAGGGACAGGCCGCCAGGCGCGTAAGCGCCAATGCGATAGAGGTGCCCGGAGCTCAAGGGCACCGGACTAATTGTGGCGTAGCGAGTGCCGTTAAAAAGAGCATTGGTTGGCTGAATCACCGTCGAGGCCAGCAACACACCGCCCTGATCGGCCCAAAGACCGATATTGACAGGCCCGTAGGTGCTCACCAGACCCTCCAGGCAACCCAGGTTAGTGACCGACATGTCCACTTGTGGTTGAAACACCCAGCCGCCTGTCCCGGTGGTAAATGCGTTTACGCTGCCAGCCGTGTAACTCGAAATCGCTTCGAAACTGCTTTGCGCATCGGCGGAAGACCAGGCTAATGCTAACGAGACGAGAATTTGCGCAAGACGTTTCATGGGCGGTTCTGAATCAGCGACTCATCCAAAGTCTGCTGTCGTTCGGGTTTTGTGGCAAGGAAAATCACCTTCCTTGAAAATCACCTTCCTATAGACGCAGCCTCAAGGTAACTGCAGCAACCGATAAAAGCGCGTCTGGCTCAGACCGCCCGATTGGGAGCCATCATCGAAAAACGAGAAAGAGCTGGTTGATGAGGTGACGACGTTGGTAAATGTGGACCAATCCGGCACAGAGAGAGAAAGGTTCCACTGCACAGAGAATCGGGTTCCGGGCGCGGCGGTCCATTGCAACAGCACGCCGTTTGGCGAGTAGAGGATGGGAGAAAGGTTCAGAGGCGCGGCACTGAGAACCAAACCCTCGCGGACACGGAAAAACTCAAAGGGGGAAGCCAGAGCAATGCAAAACGTGGTTGAATAATCCGTCGCAGTTATAGTGGAACAGAGTGTGGTCCAGGCAGGATCGGTCAGGTTAACTTCGCCCTGCACATAATAGTGGACCCCGGGCAGACTGGGCCAGGTGAGGCAAATATCTCCGGCGGTTACCTGGCCTGTTAAAAGGAAATTTGTCCCAGGCGATGCGAATTCTGTTGCCAGGATTGAATAGCTGGACGGCTTGCCGGAAAGGTTGATGGCTGCCAGGTACCAGTCACCCGGCGCCAATGCAACAGGATTCGAGAAATCGTGAACGACGATGAGTTGGTCATTTGTTCCCGAGTTGGCGCTCGAATAATCGTAACTGGTCAAGCTTGGCAACGGAAGCCCCTCGCGAGCCACCAGCGCCATCCCGGCAGTCGGGCCGTTAATCTCGAACTGAGCTCGAACGGCATTCGTGCTGACAGTGTAGCGGTAGTAATCGACCGGACCGGGCGGGCCGGGGTTGCTGTTGGCGAAGGGAACACCGTCTGACAACGTGACAACATTCGCGATGTCGAAGCCCACCGCGAGCACAAAGCTCAGCGTGGCGGCATTGGTGTTTTGGACCCCAAGATAAAAGCGGGCGCCCGGAAGCAACGGCGGCACACCATTGGTTTGGAGGACTTGACTGGAATTGGTGACGCTCCTCAAAAGAAAAACATCTCCGGCGTTGGTGCCCGTAGGTGGATTTGTCTGGTTAAACAGCAGGTTAAGCGGCGCCGTGGCGGCTTCGAGGGAATTGGTGGCGAAACTAATCCAAGGCGGAGCATCAACGTAGAACCATTGAATCTGGCCGGGACCCAGCGCATTAGTGGCAAGTTGTGCCTGGCTTAATGCGATGGGTTTGGGAATCGAGTCGCGGAATAGAAAGGATAAATCCCAGCCCTGAAGGACCGGTGGTGGATTGGTTGCCCCGGCACGGGCGTCCTTGATTTCCAGCGTCCACAAGCCCGCCGCCGATTCACCCTTGAACGCATTCAGAGATTGTTCCGGCAGGTAAAATATCCCGCTCGATGGAGCAAATCCGGGATTGGAGTAGTCAATATTGGTCAGAGGAGTTGGAGCGAACTTAATGGGAATGACCGTGAGGTTGGTGTTCTCAGTGAAGGTGAAGTATAACGGAGCCACACGCGTTGAAGTGACTATGTAGAACCAAGCCGTGTTCGTATCGTAATTGCCCCCTTCGTTCATAACGATGGTGATGAAGGTGGAATTGCCAGGGCCGTAGCTAATATTTGTCGAGCCGCTGTAACTAACCAAGCCGGAATCGTAGATCAGATTCCCCTGATAATAGATGCGCATGTCATCCGGCAGCGCGTACATATCGTAGTTGATGCTGATCATGCCGGAGGTCTGGCCGGTATCGAACGTGTTCGTCGAGGCCTGGGGACCGCCTGTCGAGGAGACCGGTTGCATGTTCGTCACCAAAACGTTAATTCCCATGCCGTTGGTCGAGAGGCCGCCTCTGTTCTGCGCCAACAAAACCCGGGCGCCGCAGGGACTGACTAGATTCAACATTAAGTCCGAGACGCGCGGGTGATCGATACGCACTCCAACTTCTGTTGAAAGGATCTGGTCCGTGTTCGTAACATAGAGCGTCGAGGTCGAAAGCGCGTCATCCGGGATCGGCATATCGCCGCTAAAAGTGAACGTCACCTGGCCAGGTGGATTGGGATCAACCGCAGTCGTTGACACCGCCGTTATACTAGCGACATCAGGCCCCAGGTTGCAGACCCGAAGCCGATACAGGCCTTGGTTTATCGGCGGATGCGTTGTGTCGTCGGCGACCACCGTCACGTTGCCCGGCGAGCCTGAGGTCAGTATCGCAGCACAATTGGTCGTTACATCAATTGGGCAGAGCTGTGTCGAGAACGGACCGGAGCCGGAATTAAAACTGACATTTGCTGTCAGGTTGGTGGTGCCCGGCTGCAAATAAATGAAATCGTCACGGCAAGCGCCAGGCAGGATCGAAGAAGAAATCCCTCCGGTCATATCTTGCTGGCTTTCGAGAAAAACCGCAAGGCTTTCATCGGTGCCGGGATTGTTTGTGCTTTCCACGCTCAATAGCCACAGACCCGCACCTTGCATTCCGTCGAAGACGCGCAGGCTTCCCGGTCCGTCCGCAGGCTGCGCCCCGGGGACATCCGCCTGGGCGCTGTCATCATAAACAAATGCCTGGCTGTTTAATGCGCCTTGTAGGGAATGGTTATTGAGAACAACGGATGCATGATTATGCGAGAGGGTTCCTGCGAGGTCAGCCATGGACGGAGTGGTGATCGTATTGGTAACAATTACCCGATGCACAGGCATGGTGTATGGGGCGAGGCAAAATACGTAGCCTTCCCCAGGTTGGGCCGCTGTGGCGCCGGGAATCAGGGCCGGAGAGGGTATTCCGCGAACTAGTTGGTTTCCTTGCGCGTCGATTTGGGCGAAAGGCTGTTCACAAAGGAGGCCGAGGAACGTGTATTCAGCGGCCTCCTGCGATTCGGATTTCACCCCTATATAATAGGCGCCAGGGGTGGCATTCGAATAGATGAGCATTTCTGTGCCCCCGCGGCCGACAGAAGCATCGGCCATCGCCAGGACATTCGGATCGAGATTGGTCAGCCCTGGGTCGCGTGACACATAGAGGTCCAGGTCTGGCTCGCCCAGTGAATTGTTCGACATGGCCAGGCCAGAGGTAACATTGGAAGCTCCCGGTAGGGTCTGAATCGAAAGCGACCGAGGCTGGCACACCACGAAAGCCGCATTGGTGTAAGAGGCCTCATTTGTCACGACATAAAAATGCCACTGATTTGTCATGCCGATGGTCAGGAGACTCGTGCCATCGGCCAGCAACACGGTGTTGGTGCCTAGCAGCGGGGTGCTGGCCCCTGCGCGCTGATGCAGCAAAAGCGCGCCCATATCCCCACTACTATCAACAAGGCTGTTCGTCACCTGCGTAATGAGCGGCGACGCAGTGGCAGCCGGAGGATTGTTACTGACAGAAATCGCGTCCCAAACCTGGCCATCTCCGCTCGATATAACCAGGGCGTAATCCTGAACCACATCGTCTGGATGCGCAGTAACCGCATTGACGTTAACGTGGTCGGCATAAACCGTCACCGAGCAATTGGTGGCTAATGAAGGAGCAATATAAACGTTCTCAACATTATTGACCGAATCGATGTTTGGCGCGCTATGGATGTCCCATGGTTGATTGAAAAGGCTGCCCGCCGGGATATCATTGCCGAAGAAGACCTCTCCGGTATCGAGATTGGTTACTATTAAATCCAGGTCATTAACCAGTTTGATACTAGCGAGCGGGTTTCCCGGTGGATCGGTCCAAACCAGTGTTACGCGTAGCGGCTGATTTCGGGCGCCAGGACTGAGCGTCACAAAACGAGTCTCACTTTGGCCTGTCGCCAAGGCGCTGGACGGGTCTTGATCATAGAAAACTAGCGGGTTACCAGTAGAATTCTGGTTGGTCAGCGCCGCCGGAATACTGTGCGGCAGATTGATCAGGCCCCAGCCCTGGAAATTCGTACCTCCCGAGCTGCGAAAATCGTAAAGGTTACCCACCGAACGCGCGCCATTAATCAAAAGGGCCTTCATCAGGGCAGGGCTATTGGTTCGGCCCAGGCGCTGCTGAAAGAACTCCTGCATCAGGGCAAGGGTGCCCGACACATCGGCGGCTGAAAGGCTGGTGCCTGACTCGAACCGGTAAAACGGGCCAAGCGTCTCATTCAAATTGCTGAGGACCACCGACTGATTCGTATCCGCGGACGAGGCAAACGGGTCTGGTTCGGAGTAGTAAGCGGCCTGGTCCCAAAGTCCGGAGCGGGATGAGATAACAAACGTTCCGGGGGCCACGACATCCGGTTTGAATCGCCCAAAATCTCCTTCAACCCCAATTCCCACATTGCCCCGGCTCGAGAACCCGGCGACCTCATTAGTCGAGTCGGTGAGAGCAAACCATGGCTGGTTCGTCTGGCAGTTCGGGCCGTTCGAGCAAGACCAGGTCTCGTTGGTGATAAAACGTGGCAACTCAATTGCCCCGACGGTGATCACGTTTTTGGCGGTTGCGGGTGATTGGATGCTATCCGGCAGTCCGCCGGCGCCATCATCGGTTCCGTGGCCCGCGTTACCGGCGGCAAAGACGAATAGGAGCGGTTGAGACCCAGTTACCTGCGGCAAGGCATCGCGCACTGCCGCGTCGTAGCTGGCTGCGGCCATGTCGTAACCATAATCCCCGTCATACAGCCAGCTATTGTTCGAGATAAAGGCATTGGTGGCAGCCGCAGTTTGTTGGAGGTAAGTATCCGACTTGGCCGAGCCCGAACCGAGACCCGCAACCATAGAAAGCAATCGCGCCGCCGGCGCTTTGCCGCGGAACTGGAACTCTAGGGCCGGCATCGGAGAGCCCGGCACATTGGTAAGTCTCGTCGAGGAAGCCCCACTGCCGATGATAATGCCGGCAACATGCGTGCCGTGGCCATTGGTATCGACCCCGCTGAGCGGGAAATCGACTAACACGCGGTCTATCAAATCGGCTTGATTCGTGTCCACCCCCGTATCGTTCAGATTAATCACCACGTTCGTTCCAGTCAGCCCGAGGTAATTGACAGGCGTCTGCGGGTCCGGCGCGATGCCCGTCAAAACACGGCTGAGATCATTCGCAGGCCGGCGCAAGCGGGCGAGTTCGAGTTCCTGAATCCCAGGCAAGCTTGCCAGAAGAGCCAGGTTGCTCGAGGAAGCGCGGACCTTGAGCAGACGCCCAAACGGGGACAGTTCCTCCGCCAAGACCTGAATTGTCAGATTTGTGACGGAGACCGCAGTCGTGGAAAAAGCATCAGGAAAAAGAAGGAGGTTTAATGAAACCTCGGAAGGCGAACCGCCTGCCTGTGCGCTTTCTGTTCCGGCTTCTCCCGGTGTTGGTGCTGCGATTGCTGTTTGCGGGAGGTTAGCCGCCGCTTCTTCCAAAGTCATTGTCAACAGAGGCTCTTTGAGCTTGTAGTAAGGTTCAAAAGGAAGAACGGCTTGTATTCGAGGGTCACCCGCAAGCTCGCGGGCACCCGCACCCGAGAGGCGGACCAGGTATGCGTTGTTAGGGATGTAAGCGGCAGTCGTTGCTCCGGCTTGTTTTAGCGATGCCCGGAACCCATCGGTGAGGGGGCCGCGGGCTTGAACAATATAACTGCCAGCTTCTCCTTGGGCGCGCAACCCTGCAGGAATTCGTATGTCCAGTGGTCGCGCGGTATCCAGCAGCGCGTTCTCCAACAGGATGGCCGTCGGGCAGCGCGCAAGCTGGCCGAGGTTCCGCAAGGTGTTGGTGAGGCGATGAGGGAAGCGCCTCGCCCCCGCACCAATGGCCCTCTGATTCGTGAATTTTCCCTGGCGCCGATTCAATCCATTTGACGAATCACCTGGCAGCTTGTGGCCGCCGACATTCCCCCCCGATGACACGACCAACCGCCTTCTGCTGCTCGAAAATGGACCGCTCATCATCCAAATGAGGGCCAAAAACAGCAGGCTCAGTAAAAGCCACGTCCAGTATCGCCAGCGCATCGAAACCAAGGCAATTAAACCAATATCGGTCCGAGTTTACGAACCAAATCTCTTGGTCACGGATAGAGCCGGTAGTACCTGGGGCGGGTGGCGATGGCGTCATAAACAACGTATTGGTTGCCTTCGATGGTTACCGGCAGATTGAGGTCGGTCCAGGGCCCCGTCGGCGATGTCGAGTATTGCAAGGTCTCACCCGGGAAATTGGTGGACCACGCAATCCGCACCAGGTTATTG
>DASYZB010000137.1 GCA_035946615.1 Verrucomicrobiia bacterium | reverse complement strand
GGTCGTTTCGGACAGGAGCGTCAGAAAGTGCAGCCGGTCGGTCTCCTGCCGGTAAATGGGTTTGCGCTCGTTGCCCCGAGAGGTCACGTGATAGCGTCCGCCGGGCCGTTGGATGCGTAAGGGCCGCGCCATGAGCGGAATACAAAGCGAAAGAACGTGCCACGTCAACTCCCAAATGGTCAATTATTGAGATGTGACCCTGATGTCTTCCCGATGCCGGGCCCCCAGAACGCTTTGCGGGTTGGACGTGCAGATGATGTTTCGGTGTCGTTCACGCGCGAGATTTCACCCAACTCTGATTATGCGACTGCAGTTGCATACCCCCGCCCGGATTTTCCGTCGCCCCGTTTTTCTAACCTGTTCATTATCAGCCTGGACCTGCTCCATCTTAACCCCTCCGGTCCGCATATGGCAAGGTCTAAAATTGGTTGTCGATGATCGGTTTTCACCCTCGCAGCAGTGAGCTATGACGGTTCAGCCGCAAAAGAACGCAAAGAACGCAAAGATTTTCACTTTGCATAGTTCCCTACGCCACCACGCTTCGCGGACGGGGGCGCCGTTGGCAAACTCGGCGCGGACCTTCTCGAGGGCGCTCTCGACGGTCAGGCCGTATTTGCGGCGCAGGTCCTCGACGGTCGAGGCGTGCTCGATGAATTGGTCGGGCAGCCGATTTGAACAACCGGCAGGGAGATGCGTTTTTGGTTGAGGAATTCCAACACAGCGCTTCCGTACCTCAAGGACAAGGGGCAGAGGATCGTAGACATCGCAACGAAATAGAGCAGGGCCTGCCTGGGCGGTGGGCGGTGGGCGGTGGGCAGTGGTACGTCCGTGGATTGGCAATCCGCGATGCGGCAGTTGCCAGTCAGCGCAACTGGCGGTACCGCCGGTTGCGCTTGTACCGACTTTGTCACTGGCCGTGCCATCATCTCAGGCCCAGCGACAAAGCCTGGACCAAATCCATGTAGGAGACGACGTAAGGAGTCTCTGATCAACGGGTTCCGGAGGTGCGGAGGCCGAATTTGATCAGAGACTCCTCGCGTCGTCTCCTACAATGACTTACGGAGGACTTCGGCATTGGCTGTGCCATTATCTCGAATGTAAGAAAACATAAGTTGACTGACTTTGAGCGATTTTGTATTTCATGGTCTTATGCAAATCGAGAGCCTTAAGATGTTCTGCGACCTGGCGGAGACGGAGAGCTTTACCAAGGCGGCCCAGATCAACCAAGTGACCCAGTCGGCGGTGAGCCAGCAGATCAGTTCGCTCGAACGGGTGTTCAAATCGCTTCTCATCGAGCGGAGCAAAAAGCGGTTTCGGCTCACGCGCGAAGGCCAGGTGCTGTATGATTACAGCAAACAAGTCCTGCAGACTTTTGATGCGCTGCAAAACAAGCTGCAGGAAATCAAAGATATTATTTCCGGGACCATCCGGGTGGCGACGATCTACAGCATTGGGCTTCATGATTTGCCCCCTTACATCAAGCAATTCCTCAAGAGCTATCCGACAGTCAACGTGCACGTCGAGTACCGGCGGGCCAACCAGGTTTATGAAGATGTCATCGGCAACGTGGTCGATCTGGGATTGGTGGCCTACCCGGTCCGGGACAGCAAGCTGGAGATTTATCCGCTGCGCAAGGACCCGCTGGTGCTGATCTGCCATCCCCAGCATCCATTCGCCAAAAGCAAGGGCGTCCGGCTCAAGGCCCTTTCCGGCCAAAAATTTATCGGCTTTGAACCCGACATCCCCACCCGCCGCGCATTGGACAAAATCCTCAAAGACCATGGGGTGCAGGTCCAGCACGTGATGGAGTTTGATAATATTGAGACCGTCAAAAGGGCAGTCGAAATCGATGCCGGGGTGGCCATTGTGCCGCAGGGCACGGTGGTGCAGGAAGTGTCAAAGGAAACACTGGCCCAGGTCGCGCTCGAAGACGGCGATTTTCACCGGCCATTGGCCGCTATCTACAAAAAGAACAAAGTTCTTTCTCCTGCCATGAAGGAATTCCTGGGCGTTTTGAAAGAGGCAAAGTAGCTGCCGAGGTTGCAGATCATTGCGTCTGCTCTTCTACCGGCAGGGCGGATAGACGCACGTCGGGATTGCGTTGGGCGAAGAAATCGCAACTCCACTGCTCGGCAAACAGGATGACCGGCTTATTGGCGACATCGAAGGCCAGGTGCGCGCCCGTCGGCAGCTTGGTTTCATCAATCGCCTCGCCTTCCTCTGTGGCGGCCCAGCGCAAGACTTTCCAAGGACCCGGTTCGAGGCGGGATTGGGCCCCATATTCGCTCTGCAAGCGGTACTGAACGACTTCAAACTGCAAGGGGCCCACAGCGCCCAGCAAGGGCGCCCGCTGGCTGCTGTCCTTGAGCCGAAATGATTGGACAACTCCTTCCTGCAACAGTTGTTCGAAGCCTTCACGAAAACGCTTGAATTGCGCCGTGCTGGGGCTCTGCAGCCACGCAAAGCACTCGGGGGTGAACCTGGGGATTTCCTTATAAACGAGCGATTCATCCTGCGCCAATGTGTCGCCGATGCGGAACTCGGCATGCCCGACCAAGCCCACTACGTCGCCCGGATAGGCCTGGTCGATTGTCTCGCGGTCGCGTCCGAAGAGTTTATGAGAACTTGATAAACGAACCTTTTTGCCGGTGCGCGTATGCACCACCGTCATATCGCGCTCGAACAAACCCGAGCAAACGCGCACGAAGGCGAGGCGATCTCGATGCCTGGGGTCCATGTTGGCCTGAATCTTGAAAATGAAACCCGAGAAGGCCGTCCCCTGGGTGGGTATGAGACGTCCATTGACGGAGCGCGCGCGGGGGGCCGGCGCCAGTTCCAGGAAAGAATCCAGGAGCAGTTGCACGCCGAAATTATTCACGGCGCTGCCGAAGAAAACGGGAGTCAATTCCCCCGCAAGAACTGCTTCATGCTCGAAGGGCGCTCCGGCCCCTTCGAGCATGGCCAGCTCTTCAACCGTTCGGGCATAAACATCAGGGCTCATTTGGTCCCGTACCAATGGATCAGAGAGACCATGCACTGACACCGGCGCGCGATATTCACCCCCAGGCACCCGTTCAAAGAAATGCACCAGCTTTGCCTTTCGATCAAAAACGCCACGGAAATCCTGGCCGTCGCCCAAGGGCCAATTCACCGGGAATGCCGCGATGCCCAGGACGCGCTCGAGCTCATCCAGCAACGAGAGCGGCTCGCGCGAGGGCCGGTCCATCTTGTTCATGAAGGTGAAAATGGGAATGCGCCGCTGGCGGCAGACCTCGAATAGTTTGCGTGTCTGGCTTTCGATACCCTTGCCGGCGTCGATCACCATTATGGCCGCGTCCACAGCCGTCAGCACCCGGTAGGTGTCCTCCGAAAAATCTTTGTGGCCCGGGGTATCGAGCAGGTTGATGCAATAACCGCGATACTCGAATTGAAGCACCGTCGAGCTCACCGAAATCCCCCGCTGGCGCTCCAGCTCCATCCAATCCGACGTGGTGGCGCGCTGGTTCTTGCGCGCGGTCACCGACCCTGCCAAATGCACTGCGCCACCGTACAAGAGGAATTTTTCCGTCAATGTGGTTTTGCCGGCGTCGGGGTGCGAAATGATCGCAAAGGTGCGCCGGCGTGAAATTTCAGCTTGCATTAAAAATATTAAAAATTGTAATCGAGTTGAGAAACGGCCAAATGGCGAAAGCAGCCTGGAAAGGCGCTGCGATAAATCCTGGCGAAATCCCAGGATGGCCCGGATGGGGTGCCTCAGCTAAGGTGGAGTGGGGAAAAGAGGGGCGGCTGCGCTTTCGAATGAAACCGAACGCGCGCGGCTGGCACTCTGATAGACTGAGAATTGCACTGGTTGGACTCTACTCCAAGACGCCCTCAAGGTAAAGGAGAAGTTGCAGTTAATGAGTTAATGACGGGGGATGAAACGGGGGAAAAATCTCAGGGTCCGGGGGTTTTGGGACCAGGCGCCGCAAGTCCACTTAAATGCGCTGCTGGGCGCGGCTTGGTCACTCTGGCCAAGAACGCCGTCTCGCAATAAGCTTGGCGCAATGAATGTAGTGGCTCTCCAGCTTGATAGCGCCTGGGAAGATAAGCCGGCCAATTTTGCAATTGTGCGGGGCCTCTTGGCAAAGGCGCCCCCGCCGAAGGGTTCACTTGTGGTGCTGCCCGAGATGTTCGCCACCGGCTTCAGCATGAACACAGGGGCTATCGCCGAGGCGTATGGGGGAGAAACGGAGAACTTCCTGGCCGAGTTGGCCAGACAGTATGACGTTTGCCTGGTTGCGGGCGCGGCAATGCGTGGGCGCGACGGGCGCGCTCGAAACAAGGCCCTGGTATTCTCGAACACCGGCAAACTGCTGGCCTTCTACGCCAAAATGCGGCCATTCACTCCGGGGGGCGAGTCCGAGCATTATGTTGCCGGTGAAAAACCGGTGGCGTTCCGATGGGCGGATTGCTCCGTATGCCCTTTTGTTTGTTACGACCTGCGCTTTCCGGAACTGTTCCGCCAGGCCGCCCTCGACCACCAGCCCGAGCTCTTCGTGGTTATTGCCAACTGGCCCGAAAAGCGATTGCAGCATTGGGTGCGCCTGTTGCAAGCTCGCGCCATTGAAAACCAGGCTTACGTGGCCGGCGTCAACCGCGTCGGTTCCGATCCTTTCTACTCCTATCCTGGCCGCTCATTGGTCGTCGATTTTAACGGCGACATCCTGGCCGATGCCGGCACGAGCCAAGGCTCGACACGTGCCGCTTTGGATTTGGCCGCTTTGCGGAAGTACCGGCAGGGCCTGCCTTTTCTAGCGGATATGAGAAATCAATTTCCTCCTTCCCTCGGCGCGGTTTCCAGGTAAAGTGCTGTCTCTTTTGCTTCCTGGGAATGCCTCGAGTATGAAAGAAATTGTTCCGGCGCCCCCGCCGATTGTGCGCAACGACGCCGCTGCGGTGCAGAAGCTTTTTCAGCAGCACGTGGTTCCGAGTTATGGCCGGTTCGACCTGGTGCTCAGCCACGGCGCCGGCAGCTACGTCTATGACGTGAGCGGCAAGCGCTATCTCGACCTCGGTGGCGGCATAGCCGTTTCTGCCCTTGGGCATGCGCCCGAGGCGATTTCGTCCGCCCTTATCGAGCAGTCGCGCAGGCTCGTGCATGTCTCGAATTTCTACTACCATGAACCCCAGGGAAAACTGGCCCAGGCATTGTCCAGCCACATCGGGCCGGGCAAATGCTTTTTCTGCAACAGCGGAGGTGAAGCCAATGAGGGGCTTTTTAAACTGGCGCGCAAATTTGGCCATGACGAGGGCCGGTTCGAGATTCTTACCACGTTGAATTCGTTTCATGGGCGGACGCTGGCCGGCATCGCCGCAACGGGCCAGGAGAAGGTCAAGAAGGGGTTTGAACCGATGGTCGCCGGATTCCGGCAGGTGCCCTACAACGATCTCGATGCGATGCGGGCTGCGCTGTCGCCTGCCACAGCGGCCATTCTGATCGAGGGTGTGCAAGGCGAAGGCGGGGTGCAACCGGCCACACCGGACTATTTACTCGGTTTGCGACAGTTATGTGATCAAAGGAAACTGCTCTTGCTCATGGATGGCGTTCAGGATGGCCACTTCCGCACCGGGCGTTTTCAGAGTTTTCAACGCATCATCGAGTCCGTCGAGGGCGGCGAGTTTTTGCCCGACGGCCTTTCGATGGCCAAATCCCTCGGGGGCGGTTTTCCCATAGGCGCTTTTTGGGTGCGGGCGCCGTATGCGGATGTTCTGGGCGCAGGGACCCACGGCAGCACCTATGGCGGCTCACCCCTGGCTTGCGCTGTGGCATTGAAAATTCTGGAAGTCATCCAACGCGATGGCTTGGCCGACAATGCCCGGCGCATCGGCGATTTTCTCAAGAACGGTTTGCAAGCCCTCGCGCAAAAGCATCCCGGAGTAATCCGCCAGGTGCGCGGGCTCGGGCTGATGTTGGGAATCGAGTTGGTCCCGGACCAGGCGCGATTGCCGGGCGAGAGCACCCGAACACAGGCGGTGCGGTTTGTGGACCTGCTGCACCGGGCGGGGCTCCTGGCCATTCCTGCAGGCGCCCAGATTATCCGGTTGCTCCCGCCGCTGAACCTGAGCCCAGCCGAGGCCCAGGAAGGGCTGGGAATTGTCGAATCGGTGTTGGCAGGTCTTGGATGATAGCATGAAACACCTGTTGAGTATCGAAAAGCTGGCGCGGGCCGATATGGATTCCATTCTGACTCGCGCGGTTGAGTTGAAAAAGAAACCAGGCAGGGCATCGAACCAGCCTTTGAGCGGGCAAATCTGGGCCATGCTTTTTGCCAAATCCTCCACGCGCACCCGCATCTCATTCGAGGTCGGCATCCGCCAACTTGGCGGTAATGTGATTTTTCTGCCCGCAACAGAAATCCAACTCGGGCGCGGCGAACCGATCAAGGATACCGCCCGCGTTTTGGGCCGGATGATGCAAGGCGCCGTCTTTCGGACTTTTGCCCAAAGCGATCTCGAGGAGTTCGCCCGGTTTGCGGGGATTCCCACGATAAACGCGCTCACCGACGAGGAGCATCCCTGCCAAATCCTGGCGGATGTCTTAACGTATCAGGAAAAACGCGGCTCAATCCAGGGCAAAGTGGTCACGTTTATCGGGGACGGCGCCTGCAATGTCGCAAACTCGTGGATTTTTGCCGCCGCCCGGCTCGGCTTCGAGTTGCGCATTGCGGCGCCGAAGGCCTTTCAACCCGCAACGGCACTGCTGCAACGGGCCGGGGGGAAGGTCACCTGCACCACGGACCTGAAGGCAGCCGCCAAAGACACCGATTTATTATATACCGATGTGTGGGTATCGATGGGAAAGGAAGCTGAATCGGCCGAGCGCATCCGGCAATTAACCGGCTATCAGATCAACGCGTCTCTGATCGGTCTCGCCCGGCCAGGCGCGCTGGTGATGCACTGTTTGCCCGCCTATCGAGGCAAGGAGATTGACGAGGAAACCTTTGAAGCCAATGCGCAAACCATTTTCGATCAGGCCGAAAACCGGTTGCACGCGCAGAAGGGCGTCTTGGAGTGGCTGGCAGGAGGATGAAGGCTGCTCAAAAGACCGCCGCCGCTCGCAGCAGGCGCCGATTTAAACGTCGCAGATTTCCACACCCTGCTTGAGGGAAGCCAGCACGTCGCTGCGCTTGGGAACAAACTCCTGCGCAACGAACCCTTTGAAACCGCTCTCGACGATGGCCCGCATGACTGCCGGGTAATAAATCTCCTGGGTCTCATCAATTTCGCCACGGCCCGGCACGCCGCCGGTATGATAATGGCCCAGGTACTGATGGTTCTCGCGAATGGTGGCGATCATGTCTCCCTCCATGATCTGCATGTGATAAATATCGTAAAGGAGCTTGAAATTATCGGAGCCGACGCGCTTGGCCAACTCAACGCCCCAAGCGGTATGATCGCACATGTAATCTTTATGGTCCCGCTTGCTGTTGAGCAGTTCCATGCAAGCAGTGACCTTGTACTTCTCGACGATGGGCGCAATGCGTTTAACCCCAATCTCGCAATTCTCCAGGCCCTGCTCGTCGCTCATCCCTTTGCGGTTCCCGGAAAAACAGATGATGTTCGGATACCCATACTCCGCCACAATCGGCGCCGTCTTCTCGAAAAACTCCACAATCCGATCGTGATTCTCCTTCCGGTTCAACCCGCTGCCGATGCCACCCGGCACCCCGCTGACCATCGCGCACACCAGGTCATGCTTCTTGAGAAGCGGAAAGTCCGGCACCTCGAGCAAATCGATCGATTGCAGCCCAATCTGTTTGCACGCCACGCAAAAGTCTTCCAGCGGGATTTTCCCGTAGCACCATTTGCAAACCGACGGGTGAATGCGGTACTTGAGCTTCGAACCGACCGCGTCGTCGGCGGCCTCAAGGCGGCGGGATAAACTGGCGGCAGCCGCGAGCGCCACGGTGCCACCGGTGACTTTGCGCAGAGCCGAGCGGCGAGAAATTTTTTGCTTCATGGGGCGATACTATACCCGCCCGCATACGATGGCACGGACTTTTTGGCCGGCCAAGATTACCATATTTCTGAGCCATCTGCGCTCAATACTTCGTCACCTGTTGCGTCATCCCGCCATCCATGTAGTAGGTGCTCCCGGTGACGTAATCGGCTTCAGCGCTTGCCAGAAAAACGGCCAGCGATGCCACCTCCTCAGGTTTACCGAAGCGGCCCCAAGGGATTTCGCCAATGGCCTTCTGTTTTTCCTGCGGGTTCTCAAGGACCTTTTGGTTTATCGGCGTCGCAATCGCCCCGGGGGCAATATTATTGACGTTGATCTTATAAGGGGCAAGTTCGATGGCCAAATTGCGCATCATCATCCGGATAGCCCCTTTCGAGGCGCAATAGGCTGTATAGCGTGGAAACGGGATGTCCTCATGCACCGACGAGATGAACAGGATTTTGCCGCCTTGCCCCTGCTTGACCATCTGGCGGGCCCCCGTCTGGCTGACCACAAAGCTGCCATACAGATTTACCCCGATGACCTTGCTCCATTCCTCATCTGTAAGATCGATGAAAGGCTTGTTAATCTCGATGCCGGCATTGTTCACCAGGATATCGACACGGCCAAATCTGGCGACGGTCTGCTGAAACATCTGCTCCACCTCAGCGCGTTGGTCCACGTTGGCGCCGATAGCAATGGCGCTCTGCCCGTTTTGGGTGAGTTTGCCGGCCAGTTCAGCCCCGTTGTGCTTGCCCCCGGGGTGATAATTGATCACTACCCGGCCTCCTCCCGCCGCGAATCGCTCTGCAATCGCCGCGCCGATGCCACTGCCCGCGCCGGTGATCACCGCCACTCTATCCTTTAACCTCATATTCCCTCCAGTTTTGCCCGCTCACATCTGGCCCAATCGCCTATAACCCGGCAAAAGTCAACCTTGCAAGGCGAAGCTGTCGCGAGGCGAAGCTACGCTTTGACGTTGATAAACGTTTTCACGGCGCGATTGCCGGCGGCCATCGACTGAAACAGCTCAGGCAGCCGGCTCAGAGGCCATTGACCATCGACAAAGTCCGCAGCGTTGATGATCCCGCTTTCGATTAATTCCAACGCGCGGCCCACCGCGCGCGGCGTGTGATGGAAACTCGCAACCAGCGTCAGGTTCGAATAGTGAATCAAGCCCGTATCCAGCGCCACCTTTGTGCCGGCGGGGCAGCCGCCGAAAAAGTTGACCAATCCGCCCTTGCGCGTCAAGGGCACCGCGGCTTCCCATGTCTCAGGTTTGCCCACCGCCTCGATAACGACATCGAACGGTGAGCCCGGCAGGCTCCCAGGCTCCAGTTCATCGCCGGTTACCACGGGGATTGCTGTCTCGGCCCCAAGCCGGCGCGCCGTTTGCAAACGGCCTTCGCCGCGTCCGGCCACGGTCACTGTGCAGCCGAGCTGGCGCGCCAGCACAACAAACATTAAACCGATTGGACCCGCGCCCAGCACCAGCACGCGCTGACCGGCCCGCAACTTTGCATCCTCAATGCCCTGCACGACACACGCCAACGGCTCGACGAGCGCCGCATCGCGGAAAGCCGTCCCCGGCTTGAGCGGCCACAGATTCTTCTGCACGATTCGCGCCGGAACAACAATCGATTCTGCGTAAGCGCCATTGAGGAACAGCAGGTCGTCGCACAGGTTCTCCTGGTTGGCGCGGCAATAAAAGCAGTTGCCGCAAGGGGCCGAGTTGGCCACCACCACCCGGTCCCCGATTTTGGGAGCTGGGCGCAGGCTCGCGCCAACGGCGCGAGCGACGAATTCGTGTTCGGCACTTCCAGCACCCGGACCGGGGGTTTGCGCCGTTTCCTCTGGGGCTTGCGTTTCGGAAATCACCCCGGCCAGCTCATGGCCGAAGACCGCCGGGGGAACAATCATGCGCGCATGATAGCCGCGCTTGAAGACCTTGAGGTCGGTCCCGCAGGTCAGCGCGGCCTCGATTTGGATTCGCACTTCACCCGGGGCCAGCGCGCGCGGCAGGACTTGTTCCACCCGCACATCTTCCTGCCCATAAAGGATGGCCGCTCTCATAGGGCGTGTTATCGAGCCAAAGGCGCCAAACCGAGCAGCGAATTGTTTTCCCGCGCCGGTTTTAATGTTTGGGCTGCATCCTGTCGGGGAGGCGGCAATGTTTCGGAAAACCGAAAATTCTTTGTTTTGATTCTGCTTTTGACCTTTCCATCGACGAGCGCAAGGGATTGTTCAATCCTCGGTCCCTTGACTGCGAAGCCGTTTTTAGGCAGCGACCAGCTTGTACCCTTCACCTTCACCAGGGCGGGCTGCGCACCGAAGTTCACCACCACTTCTGTGCCATCGCTAAACCGGGTGCGTTGCACCGCGCGATCGGGTGTGAGAAACTCATGGCTCAACATTTCGGTGCCGGCGACGATTTCGTGCAGTTTGCAAGTGTTGCGATAGGTGCGCAGGAACGTCTCACGCGCAGTTTGCCAGGAGCCTTCTTTGTTAGCCCAGAGCAGCGGGATGGTGCCGTAAAGAACGTTGAAGGCGTCTTTCTTGGGCGTCACTTCCGGGGCGGCTTCCAGGAGGAAATCGCTCGAATCACCCCAATACCAGGTCGATACGACACAGTCATGGAACACCAGTTCCCACAACGGCACCCGCGTGGCGTGACCGATGCCCCAGGTCTCGTATTCGGCCCAGGAACCGAACTTGCCCCCATGCGGATTTTCGAATTGCTGGTCTTTGGATTTGGGACGGAGCAGCCAGCCGGAAGGCCAGGAATAAGAGCCGCCGCTTTGCATGCCTTCGATATAATCCAGCTCCGGCACCGCCCAATACCGGCCATGCTCGCCACCCATAATCAGCCCGAGCGAACGGGCATAGCCCAGCAAATGCACCCCGCACTGGCGCTTGGCGCTGCGCGTTAAGGGGTGCTGCGGATCGTAGCATACGTAAAGGTCCTCGGCGGTCGTGACGTCGATGAACCGCCCCAGGAACGGGTATTGCCCAAGCACTTCGGGAATCACCACCTTCGCTGCGGCCACCCACAGGGCAGGACAACGCTTCATGTATTGTTTTTTATCCCAGGTCAACCATGCCTTCATGCGCTCGCCGTCTGCCTTTAGCACAACATCCTGGGGCAGATGGCCATGATGCGCATCTATGGGCTTGCCCGGTTCCACCTGGAGGATGTCGGTGTAATTGTCATATTCGCTCGTGATGAAGCCCAGAGCGTTGATTGCTTTCATCTCCTCCGCGGACGCGCGCCCTTGGATAATCATCTTCTCGACACCGGCGGCTTTGGCCTCGCGCGCAAACTTGAGCGAGGCATTTCCCCAAACGTCTGGCGCCCCGAACAGGCGCGTGAGGTTGGGATTTTTCTTCAGTTTTTCTGCAAAGGTGACCAGCAACCCCTGTTCCCGCGCGTATTGGCGGAAGCGCTTGGCGAGGGTGACATAGCCGCCGCTGGATGCAAAATGGTAAAAGAACCGGCGAGGATAGCGGAACTGCCCCTGGCTCGCCTGGAACCCGGCTTGAGGCATCCACAGTTCCTGCTGTTGGCCGGGTGCTTGCACCAGCCGGATACAGGCATCGTCATCGGTCTCGACAACCAGCGCGTAACCACGGCCAGTGCGCAGGTCGCAAACACCTGCCCACGGCATGTCAATGGACCAAAGATTGAACCAGGCGCGTTGCGGCTTCGAGTTCAGTGTGTACAGGTGGCCGTCGGAATAATCCGCCACCACCAAATAGGCATTGGTCGATTCCAGCACGAACGGTTGCAGTGGGAAAAAATCGTGAATACTCTTTTGCCGGTCCGGCAGGTCAATCGCCACGAACAAATCCGCGCCGCGCTCGCGCAGGCTGAGGGTCAGGCTGCAGCGATTAGTGTTGCCAGCGCGAAGAGGGGCATCAAAAACCAATCGCCGGGGTGCGCTCCCATCCTTTCGCGCGTTGCGGAAAACAGGCCCAGGCCCCTGGCCTGCAGAATTGCTCCATTCGTGACCTCCGTCCTTCGGCTTGACCGAAATGACACCGGTTTCAGGCCGGACCGTCACAATCAAAGAGCGATTCTCGATCTGCCAGGCATCCGCCGTGGCCGCCACGCCATTAAACGCGGGCAGATAAAATGCCAATAGGCCGGCCATGATACAGGGTGTGCTTCCAAGAAGTTGTGCGCGCATAAGGTTAGACGGGGGCCATCGCGTGAGCGGCGCCCCATCTCGCGTCATCCTAGCCACTGTCCTTAAAAAGGAACAGGACGATTCAAACAGGGAGGGTGTTGCTGCTGGCTGGCGCGTGAAAACGTGCCGTTCATTCGAGGACGGCCACTCAGGAGTCCGTAACATGAACTACACTTTGGTTCACCCGGAAGTTGCTGATCAGAGACTCCTTACGTCGTCTCCTGCACTCAGGAAGGTTGCTGCGCCAGACTTTCCTGACGCGCGTTGATTTGAACCGGTGCCGCTGGCTTACTTGGGCAAATTGTCCGCTTCGAGGCTGGCTACGAGGTCTTTTTCGGCGAGCACCCAGTCCTCCAGCTTAAGCGGATGGGCTGGGAGCTTATCGCGGAACATCTCGTAGGCATGCTGGCGGACCATGGCCTTGGTAACCCCGGGCGTGAACGGTTTCGGCTGCTCAATAGTTTTTCCACTCTTCACTTTCATGGTACTCCCTTCTGGAATCAAGATAGCCTCTCCCACAGCCCTTTCAACCCCCCAAATGAATTTAAAAACCAGGCCGCTTTTTCCTGAACCCGCGCCGGCGGGCGCACAGGCGGAACAGGTACAAGGGCAGGAACAATTGCAGCCCTGGCACTAGCGCCAGGGGCAGCAGCAGCCACACACTTTCCGCGCTGCGCCAGGCGGCCATCGCACCACTACCCCAGCGCCCTGAATCCACCGCCATCCGCCACAGGCAACGCCGATATTGCCGGCGCAGCATCACGTCCCTCTTGTAAATGGCCACCCGCCGCACCCGCTCCTGGACGCGTGTAGATGCCGAATCGAAAACCTCTTTCCGGCTGGCGCGCGCGGCCTGGCGCACCCGCAATACCCCGCGGGTCAGATAATAAACGCACACCGAGTCGTCATCCCACGCAACCGATTTCAGCTCTTTGTACAAACCTTCGGCGGCCTGCACGTCGCCCGCCAAGGCCTCCTCCTGCGCCGCCCAAAGCTTCAGCACAGGAAACTGCTTTTCGGCATCCGGCTTTTCGAGCGCCTGCCGCACAAAAGGCTGCGCCTTCCTCTCATGACCCGTCCCACGCAAGCCAAGGGCCAGGCAATAGAGCAGTTCGCCATCGAGTTCGGGTTTTGTGCGCCAAGAGGACATCCACCGCGCCAGGCGCCGGTACTCACGGACATCGGCCAAAGCGCGCGCGGCCGCGCGCCATCCCTGGGGATGAGTTCGCAGCCATTTGCCATGCTTGCGCAGCGCATGGCACACCAGGCGACCTTTGCGGCTGGCCCCGGCTGCTTGCAGAAATTCTATTACAGCCCGCCGCCCAATTTCCCCGCGCCGGCAGAGTTGGTCCATCCCTTGGGGATAGCGGCGGTCCCAATTATTGCTGCTCACCAGCCGCCGCATCCATAACGCCCCGACGTGCGGGTGCGCCTGAGGCGAACTGAGCGCCTCCTGCAGGACCTGGTTGAGTTCCTGCCGATAGCCCGCCAGACGCAATTGCTCGACTTTGGCTTCCAGCGGGGCAGTATCCTCGGTCTGAGCCACACAGAGCCGGCGCAATTCATCCAGCGCTTCGGCTGCGCCCTGGGCGGTCAGGGCCCTTTTGGCGGCTTCGGCGACAGGGTCCAAAGCAACCCGGGGGGGGCCGCTCAACGTTACCGGCGACCCGGGCGGCGGATTTGAATGAGAATCAAATGACTGCTGCACAACTGAACGAGAGCGCCAAAATCACCCGCTTCGGTCCCTCGTATCCCACAGAAGCTAAACAAAGCACTCACCTGCCGAAAGACAATTCGGAAGGGGAATCACAGAAGCAAACGAAGAGGTCCACAGCGGCTGTTCACCGGCGCTGTTGCTTCGTTTCCTTCGTTTGCTTCCGTTCAATTCCCTCAATAGCCGAACATCGGCCGGCCGTTTTGGACGTAACCTGTGCGTTCCAGGTACCAGGCAAAGTCAGCTTGTCCAGCGGCATCGAAGTTTATTGTTGCAGGATACGCAAACTGCACACGTGTGTACTTGGACGTGCCGCTCAGCCACTTCTTTATTTCAGAATGCCCATCTGCAAAAGCGAACCCGCAGGCCCCGTTGTGGTAGCAAGCGGGGATATCCTGCCAATGATTAACCCCTTGTGGGTTGTTAATGAAATAGCCGTCGTTGATTGAGTCCGGGTGCTCGTCCAGAAACAGCCACGTTTTAGCGGAGCGCAACACCTGCGATTGTTTGAGATACTGCATATACTCGGGAAAACCCCAATTCTGGCCCTTGGCCGTTGGATCATCTCCAATGCTGAATCGCCCAAAAACAGAGTTCATCGAGAGGCTGCGATTGCGCATCTTATAGCCGGCCGCAGATTGCGCCGGGCTCAGGTAATTATCGGCCGGACATTTATAGGCATTGACCGCAACAGCCATGTATTTGCCAAGGACGCCGTTGGCCACCCAGGCGATATTGGTGACGCTCACGTCAGCAACGCTGCTACTGGCACTCCAAGTCATCACGTTATTTACCCAGTTATCGAATTTTTTGGCGTTGATGGCATCTTCCGTTTGAGTGACCCCGTAATTATTGGCAACCCGATCATTGGAATCAGTCGAGTACATGTGCCATGCCAGCGTCAGTTGGTGCAGATTGTTCAGACAGCCAATCCCCTGGGCCTTTGTCCTGGCCTTGCTCAAGGCCGGCAGGAGCATGGCCGCCAGGATCGCAATAATAGCAATCACGACCAGGAGTTCGATGAGCGTGAACCCGCCGCCCTGCTTTACGCCGGTGCGTTTGCCTGAACATGCCCTCCGGTGAGTTCCGGGGCATGGCCCGGCAGCCTGAATTCCATACAGCTTCAACGGATTGGGGTGACGCGCATGCGGTTTCATAATGGGTTCAATGAGTTGTATTTTACATCACCCTCCTCACTTTGGAAAGGGGGATTGTTGCTGTTGCTGGCGGGCTGGCGGGCTGGCGGGGCAATGCGCGGGTTGCCCCGGTGGATATGCCGCCATCGACCAGCAAGGTTTGGCCGGTCACATAACCGCTGGCGTCCGAAGCCAAAAAGACGACGGCGCCTTCGAGGTCTTGTGGGTGGCCAGGCCGTTTCAGAGGAATCCTGTCGCAGAGATAGCTGACCCACTCGTGGTCCTCGTACATCAGGGCATTTTGAGCAGTCTTAAACCATCCTGGGGCCAGGCAATTAACGGTAATTCCGTGGGCGCCCCAGTCATCGGCCAGGCTCATCGTAAGCTGCTTAATCCCGCCCCGGCTGGCGCCGTAAGGTCCGAGACCCGCATAGCCGGCGACGCAGGTGACCGATCCAATATTGATAATGCGTCCGTAGCGCCTTGGAATCATGTGCCGCGCCACTGCTTGCGCCACAAAAAACGCGCCGCGCAGGTTGGTTTCGAGCACCAGGTTCCAATCCTCCCAGGTGATTTCCAGGGCCGGTTTGCGCACATTGCACCCGGCGTTGTTCACCAGGATGTCCACTTTGCCGTACTGCGCGATGGCCGCGGCGGCCATTTTTTGGATGCTCTCCTGCTGGCGCACGTCCAGGGGTAAGGGCAGGGCCTTGCGTCCGAGCGCCTCTATCTCCGCTTGGAATGGCTTCAGTGTGTCCGGATGCCGGCTCGTAATGACCAGGTCCGCGCCAGCTCGCGCCAGTGCGCGCCCGAAGTATTGACCCAGTCCGCGACTGGCGCCGGTGATGACCGCGACCTTGCCGGTGAGATCGAAAGGGTTCATGAGAGGTCAGGGCTGGAGCACGACCTTAAGCAGGCCGGGTTCTTTTTGATGCAGCCGCTCGAACCACGCCGCGCCGTCGGCCAGCGGCGCTGTGGCGCTCAGTAGCAAGCCGGGGTTGAGGACCCCGCGCCCGAGCATATCGAGGCAAGCCCGATACTCGCCATTGGACGCGCAGGAACCGTGAATGGACAACTCGCGGGTGACGGCCATCTGGAGTGGAAAATCGACGCGTGGTGTCACGTTCCCTACGAGGGTCACAGCACCACCTTTGCGAGCGCAGCGCAGCGCCAATTCCACCGTCGGCCCCAAGCCGACGGCTTCAAAGGCTCGGTCTGCGCCGCGGCCCTGGGTCAGTTCCAGTATCGCTGCGTCGGCATTTTGAGTGGCGGAGTTGAGAGTGTGTGTGGCGCCGGCTTGTGCCGCTCGTTCGAGCCGATCGGAGGCGATATCGACGGCTATCAGCAGGCCGCAGCCGGTCTGGCGCAGGGCTTGCACCAGGGCCAGGCCAATCATGCCGGCGCCCACGACTACAACCGCGTCATTGAGCGCCGGAGGTGCTCGGCCAATGGCGTGCAGCGCAATGGCAAACGGTTCGACCAAGGCCGCGTGCTCGTAAGCCAGGCCATCAGGGAGCCGATACAGCACACGTTGGGGCACCGTAACGAATTCGGCAAAAGCCCCGTTCTGGCGGTAGTCGGCGCATGAGACGCCCAGCACGCGCCGGCGGTCGCATAGATTCACCAGTCCACGCCGGCAGTAATCGCATTGCCCGCAGTAGATGGTTGAATCAAAAGTCACCCGGTCGCCGGCGGCCCAGCCGGCCGCCCCAAGGCCCACTCCGGCCACCACCCCGGCCGCTTCGTGGCCCATGATGATGGGCGGGCGTCTGCGCCCGGTGCTGCCATCCATCCCATGGACATCGCTGCCGCAAATACCGCAGGCCTTCACCGCGATGAGCACCTCGTCGGACGCCGGCTCGGGCGCCGGCACCTCTTCGAAACTGAAGCGGTTGTACTCTTTAAGGACCAGGGCTTTCATCGAATCTTATTTGCGCCTCCGAGCCGATCGAGGCTGTTGAGGTAATTGGCCGCTTTGCGGTTTTGAGGGTCCAGGCGCAACGTTTCGCGAAACTCAGCCTTTGCCTCGTCGATATGGTCGAGTTTTGCCAGGGCGATAGCGAGGTTTAAGTGGGCTGAGATATTGGCCGGGCTGAGCCGGATGACTTCCCGGAACTGGCCCGCAGCGCCAAAGACGTCGCCATCGACGGCCAATTCAACTGCCAGGAGGTAGCGGGCTTCCCAGAAGCCAGGATCAAGGCTAATCGCAGTCCGCAGCGCCCCTAAGGCTTCTTCGTGACGGCCCAGCGCAGCCAAGGTCTCCGCTTTATGAATACAGAACAAAGGATTCGCCGGCTCATATTGGATGGCTTTATCGATCAGCGCCAGTCCTTCTTCAGCCCTCTTCTGCTGAACCAGCAGCCGTCCCTTTTCGTCCAAGGCATCCGGGAGGTCCGGGCGAATCTCCAAGGCGCGCGTGAGCGATTCGAGCGCCTCGCTGGAGCGCCCGGCGCGCGCGAGGAGTTTTCCGGCATAATAATAGGGGCCGGGGGCAAATGGGATTAAGTCGCGAGCGTGCTGCCATGCCAAAATGGCATCGGGCAAATCGCCGGTGTCTTCCTGCAGCTTGGCGAAATCAGCATGGAGATAAAAATCATCGGGCATCGCGGCGATGGCATGAGCATAGACCGCACGGGCCTCTTTTGCGGCCACGGTGGTTAATCCGGGGCGCAAAGCCAGTAGGTTGTCCCGAAGCACGGCGAGCTGGGTCGCGTGATCCGTCTGGTTGATGAAGGGCGGTTCAGCCAACCGGCGCAGCAGGCTTTCGTAAACTCGCTGCCTGTCCCAGTCGGTCAATGCCAGGCTCCGGGCACAAAGCTCGGGGGTGGCCCAATGGCCTGCAGCGGCGCGCGTGATGGCTTCTGGCAAGCACTTGGCCACTTGCTCGGCAAAGGCCCGTGCCAGCAGGTAATTGCCATTAAAATTAAGGTGGACATGCTCGAAGAGGACCTCATCGCCTGTAATATTTTGGGCGCTTTTGGATTCCAACGCAGCAGCGCCATCCACCAGGACAACGCCATGGGCGGATTCCTTGACAGCCGTTTGGCGGATAATCTCGTTCAGCCGGGAATCGGCGCGGAACGGGAGTGAATCGCAATCGCGAGCGAGTCCAAAATGGCTGCGGGCCTGGGCGGAATTGGTCAGTGTGAAATAGCATTGGCCCAAACGAAACTGCAACTCGGCGAACAAGGGGTCTATCCGCGCGGCAGCGTTAAAATTACTGATGGCCTGGTCGGTTCTCCCGCTGTTCTGTGCGGCAATTCCACTGTCATAAAGCTGCTTCCAGGCGGCCTGCTGGCTGTCGCTCAACCCTGCGCGATGTTCTGAGGCGAACGGGGCGCAATCCTTGAGGTTGGCCGCCACGGTGCTGACGAGGACCTTGGCGCCCGCATCCTGACCGCATTCGATGATGTCCTCGAGGTTCCGCCGAAAATAGTTATACACGCGCCCCCTGCGCGGGTCCTCCGGGCCGACCTGGTTATCGAGAAACATCTTCATGCCGCCCCATCGCTCTTGCTTCGAGGGGCGGATGGCAAATTTGGCCAGCCATTGACCGAGCCGGAGGGATTTGAGTTTGATATTCAACCGAATCAAAGCCAATTGCGGGGCTTGCGGGCCGAAGACGGTTGCTGCGCCGAATGGCCCAACAAACTCGTTATTGCCCATATAAATCAACCAGATGTCGCCCTGGCGCCGGGCGCATTCACGGGCAATGGGCAGGATGACATGCGAATTGATGGCTGTCATCGCGGTGCAAACGACCTCAAAATGCGCGCCCGGATAGCGGTCTTGCAGCAGCACCTGCAGGTAACGCCCCATACTGTAGGCCGGCTCAGGGTCCCCAAGGGCCGCTGACTCACCAAAAATAAAAATCCGATAGTTACCGGGCGGTTTTTCTGCTGCCATTACCATCGGCGATGGGCTGCGCGCCAGTTCCGGGGGAAAAAATCGCAAACCAAATCGGTCGTTTTCTATGTAAACATTCCGGCCAAGGATGAGGGTAGGAAGAAAAAAACTGGTGGGATAACCGTAGCCGATAACGCGCAGGACCAACTCGGGAAGGGAAACAACCAGCAGCGGCGCCAGAACAACAATCGCAATTCGGAACGCCCACCGCCGGGCCGGGGAAAAAACCACGGGCGGATTGGCATCTGCGCGATTGGCGGGCGGCGGGCGATTTGGCGCGCGCTCAGGTCGGTTCTTGGGCTTCGGTCCAGGCACCCGGCCAGCTTATCACCAGCCAAAAGCGGAAAAAAAGCATTATTCCAGCTTGCGATTACGGCTAAAGCCGCATTAAGGTCACGCAATCTATGAAAACATTTCAACTTACTCTATTGCTCGCGCTGGGCCTTTGGGCAACCCAGTTGCAGGCGGACGATGCGGCCCTCCTCTCAGGCAAGTGGCTCGTCAAAAAGGTCAATGACCAGGGCGAAACCTACCGGCAAACAATCCAGGTGAAGAAGGACAAATTCGTCTTCGAAATCCTGGGAGCCGATGATCACCTGGTGTTGCACGCTGAAGGCGATTTGAAATTGGAAAAGCTCGGCCCATTTAGCTCCGTCCGCTTCATCCATATTCGCGCCGGGAATTCTCTTTCGACCCTTGACGACGTGGATGACGAGTATGCCTGCGTTTACAAGCTCGATGGAGACACCTGGAACCTGGCTTCCAATTTTGATAAAGACCGCGAGAACCAAAAACCGGTAGTGGACGTTTACCAGCGCGTCAAAACCGCCCCCGCCCACGACGGAGCTGGCAAGTAGGCGAAACGCCACTGCAAGAGGTCTCTTCTCAGCAGCCGAGACTCGCAGAAGCCATTAATCCGCCCTGGCTTAAACAGAACCGGGCGCTTTCAACTCCCGCTGGATCTTCGCTGTGGTCTCCGCGCCCAGCTTTCCCGGCGCATCCCATGGCGATTGGGGCCACTCGGACGCGCTGGATCGCGCTGCCAACTGGCGACAACGGCAAAGTCTGAAATCTCTTGAACGCTGGATTCAATAATGACCTGTATAAATTTACTTTCATGCGCCCACGATAGAGGACCACACCTTAATAGAAGGTGAAGCGGCAAAGTTTTTGTTGATTATTATAAACCCAGAGTGCGATAGCTCCACAATGATGCTAACCCTGGTCCTTGGAATAGCGATAACACTATGCGGGGTGTTTACGCCGTCCAAATCTGGACATGGGGCCTTGCCCCGCCACTGGCGATCATTCCAGAGTCGAGTCTTGAACCGTTTGGAGCAGAGGGTATCTAAGGTTTCAGAACAGGATGGACATGATGGAACTGAGCCACATTTACTTTGCCGGCGAAGACCGGCCAGAAGAAGCAGGGCCGGGAGCGAGGCCCCGAACGCGCCTGGCGGCGCCAAGAATACGGTTACCGAGCCATGCGGCCCCGAAAGCAAAAAGGGGCCCGGCTATCACCGAGGCGCTGTCTCCTTTTCTGCGTTTTGTTCTTCAGCAGAGTGGACTTGGAGCGGGCTGCTACCAACCCAAGGCCTTGAATCGTCGAGTGGGTGCCTGCTTGCGCGTTTTGCGCGCACCCAACGAGGCCGCCGGCCTGTTGATGCTGAAGCAAAACCCTGAACTCTTACGCGCCTCACTGAGCGCCCTTCTGATTGGCGTGAGCGGGTTCTTTCGCGATTCAGATGTGTTCGAACATCTGCGCGAGGTGCTGGTTGCGGATGCATTGAGATTGAGCGGAGCGATGCGTGTCTATAGCGCCGGCTGTTCCGCGGGACAGGAATTGTATTCGGTCGCCATCCTCCTGGATGAACTGGGCAGGTTGAAACGCAGTCGCCTCTTGGGGGTGGATTGCCGGTCTGACGCCATCGAACAAGCCAAGTCCGGGTCCTTTGCGGTCTCTGAACTCGATGACATCGAGCTTCAGCGCAAACAACATTATTTCCGCATCGGCGGGCATCGTGCCTTCATCTTGCCATCTTTAAGAGAACGCATCGAGTGGCGGGTAGCTGATCTCGGGCTTCACAATCCCGACGAAAGCTGGGATTTGGTTCTGTTCCGCAACGTTGCCATCTATTTGGAAGCCGAAGATGCAAACTCGGTGTGGCAGCAATTAGACAAACAATTGAAACCGGGCGGACTGCTGGTGACCGGGAAAGCCGAACGTCCACCGGAAGCCTTGCACTGGAAACGCGAATCGGCCTGCATCTATCGAAAACAGCCAGTTTGAGCACAGGAGACTCAAGAACTTGACTCGTATCCACAGTTCACCTCGAGAGCCTGTCTCCCAAGCGCATCAAGGCCACACCCACCCCTGCAGGGCCGGCAAGTAAGCCCGTGCTTACAGACACAGTCCGCGGCTAGGGGTGAGCGTGGGTTCAACCGTCTGCCAAGGTTCAGTTTGATCTCTAATGCCCCTTGCCGTGGCCTTTGTTTGCGTGGGCTTGGCCGCCTTGTAAGTTGTTGCAATTGCCGTTCTTGCCGCCGTGGTTATCATCACCCTTTCCCTGATCATCGCCATTGTTTCCGTGGGGATTGCCATGGCCCTGATCGCAATTGCCCTGCCCTTGATGGTTGTGTCCGCCTTCATTTTCTCCTCCCTCCGGGCCGGTTGTTTGGCAACAGGAATGGCCGATGTCCAGGTCCCCTTTGGAGAGCGGCACAGGAATCACATCCATCGGGTTGTTGGTGTCCCCGCCGATCAATAATAACGTCGTGCCATCCGAGCCATATACGCGGAAGTACAGTTGGTCGGGAGCTTTCTTCGAATGGCCATGGTCCTCGGCGTGGGCGCTGAAATAGACCACCCCATAATTGGTGTGGCAATTTCCCAAGCCAGTCAGGTTCCCAGCTCCTTGGAACTCAATGAAACTATAATCGCATCCGTTACTCTGGACTTCACCGCAATCGGTGATTTCAAAAACCTGTCCTTCAAAGCGCAGCCTTTGACAGGTTGCAATCAGGTTCCATTCACCAGTGTCCCCATTTGTTGAGCCGCAGCCGGGCAAAGCGCTGCCGGTGAACGCGTACAAAGGCCGCCCTTTTCCGCAAATAACCCCGGTGGCCTTAAGGCAGCAGATGTTGGTGGCCGGTGGAGGCGGCGGCGGGGGAACGTTAGATGCGCAACTGGAACTGCTAACAAGGAAATTGCCTAGAAAGTTGCTTTGTACCACGCCATCCAGCGTAAATGTGTAAACCCCTCCGGGCGGTTGCACAACCGTTGCATCCGAGGGAAGCGTGAGAGGATGCAGATACTCGACGTAACTGTCCGGCCCCGGTGGCAGGTCCAGCACAAACCCCCCGTCGGGAGTGTCTGTAAAGTTCGCATTCGAGAAAGTCCCGCTGACGTTGGTCACCACGACCAGGACGCCGGGAATCGGCGTGTCATTAGAATCGAACTGCCCGCTCTGGTCGGTGTCGCAAAAGACAAAACCGCCAGTTTGCGAGGCGTTTGAGGTTTGAAGGCCGGCCCCCAACACCAACAGGGCTGCCATTGCACCAGGGAAGGTTTTCATAGATTCGGTGGTTTTCAAAAGCACGCGACAGACTGCGCGGGTGGAAGGAAGCCTGTTTCCTTTGCCAGGCTGCGCCCGGCAAGTCGGCGTCACACAGAACGCGCGTATAAAAGGCGTGCTAATGGAACTGATTAAAATACACTAGCCCCTTCTCCTGAAAGTAGGTCATCACCCCAAAACACATGCTAAACCCCCTACCTGGCGCCCCGGGCACCTCGCCCCCCTGTCCTTTCTACTCGACTATTGCTTCTGGCGTCCGCAAAGAATGTCGCGTGAGCATTTGCATCATCTTCAACCCCGCGGCCCGAGGCGAGAAGGCGCGCCGGTTTCGGCGGCATCTGGACGCCATAGGCGCCCAAAGCACGCTGAAGCTGACCAGCGGCCCCGGGGACGCCCGGCGGCTGGCCGCCGAGGCTGTTGCCGAAGAGTTTGAAACTGTGGTTGCCGCCGGCGGTGACGGCACAGTCAATGAAGTGCTTAATGGCATCGGTGACGCGCGGGATGGATTCGAGCGGGCGCGTCTGGGGGTGCTGCCCTTGGGGACAGTCAACGTGTTTGCGCGCGAGTTGAATCTTCCCCTTAAACTCGGCGCGGCGTGGGAGGTGGTTCTCACAGGAAACGAAACCCGGATTGATCTTCCCAAAGTGGATTACGGGGCAGACGGCGCTTCACAATCCCGCTATTTCGCCCAATTAGCGGGCGCGGGGCTGGACGCGCGAGCGGTCGAATTGGTGGATTGGGAATGGAAGAAAAAGATCGGGCCCCTAGCGTATGTGGTTGCGGGTTTTCAGGCTCTGGCGGGCATGCCATCCCAAATCACGGTGACCGATGGGCGGCATGCCCTGACCGGGGGGTTGGTCCTTGTGGGCAATGGCCGTTTATATGGAGGACCCTTCCGGGTCTTTCCCAAAGCGGACCTGCGCGATGGGCTGCTGGAAGTCTGCGTGTTTCCCCGGGTTAACTGGCTGACCCTGGCGCGCTGTGGGCCCTCATTGCTGGCCTGCGGGGTGCTGCCCGCTTCCAGCAACCAGGTTTTCCAGGCCCAATCGGTGACCCTGACAAGCCCGGCCTCGACCCCCATCCAGATCGATGGCGAACTGCTGGGCCATTTGCCAGCGACTTTTTCCATCGAGCGCTCCCGGCTAAGGGTGGTTGTGCGGGGCTCATGAAAAGTAACGCGGGCGTCCCTCATTGTTTCAACGTTGCCGCGCCCGAGGAGGGGCGCATCCCGCCGGCACACCGAGTTGGTTTAAACCGAGATTTCTTATTGGCAACCTGAGCCGGCGGGCCGATATTCTGTGTTTTGAAGTATGGCAGACACCAAACACATTTATGACGAGAGCAAGATCAAAACGCTTTCCTCGCTGGAACACATCCGGCTGCGCACCGGCATGTACATCGGCCGGATTGGGGACGGGTCCCACTACGATGACGGATGCTATATCCTGCTCAAAGAGGTGATCGACAATGCCATCGACGAATTCATCATGGGCGCCGGCAAGGAGGTCCAGGTCGCTATCGCCGACAAAGCGGTGACGGTGCGTGATTTTGGGCGTGGGATTCCGCTGGGAAAAGTGATCGAGTGCGTGTCGCAGATTAACACCGGCGCGAAATATAATGACGACGTATTTCAGTTCAGTGTGGGGTTGAACGGGGTGGGCACCAAGGCCGTCAATGCGCTCTCCAAAGAGTTCCTGGTGCGCAGCTTTCGCGAAGGCCAATTCGTCGAGGCCCTTTTCAAGCAGGGCAAGCTCAAGAAGGAGAATAAGGGCAAAACTACCGAGCCGGATGGCACGCTCGTCCGGTTCGAGCCTGACCCGGAAATTTTCAAACAAATCGAATTCCGTGCGGAACATGTCGAGCGCCGCTTGCGCCACTATAGCTACCTCAATACCGGGCTAAAGCTGCTCTACAATGGAAAGGTTTTCCAATCGCGCCAGGGCTTGTTCGACCTTGTGATGGAGGACCTGCAGGCAGACGGCAGTGAACCCATTTATCCGCCGCTCCATTATGCGGAAAAGACCCTCGAGTTTTGCTTCACCCACAGCAATAGCCGCTTCGGCGAAACGTTTTATTCGTTCGTTAATGGCCAATATACCACCGACGGCGGCACCCACCTGAGCGCTTTCCGCGAGGGCCTCCTGAAAGCCGTCAATGAATATGGCCACGAAAAATTCGAAGGTGATGACGTGCGGGAAAGCATGATTGGGGCGGTGGCTATTCGGCTCAAGGACCCTGTATTCGAGTCGCAAACCAAGAACAAGCTTGGCAACACCGAAATCCGAACGGACCTGGTCAACCGGGTGCGCGAGGAGCTTCTCCATTTTTTCAATCGCAACAAGGAAATCGCTGAAAAAATCATCGCCAAAGTCCAGGACACCCGCCAACTGCGCAAGGAATTGCAAGAGGTCAAGAAACTGGCGCGCGAGCGGGCCAAGGCCATCACCATCCGCATTCCGCAGCTTAAGGATTGCAAGGAGCACTTCAACAAAGCCAAGGGTAAGGGCAAAGGAACGATGGTTTTCCTCACCGAAGGCCAGTCGGCGGCCGGGTCCATTGTAAGCTGCCGGGATGTTGAGAACCAGGCTATCTTCGTTCTCAAGGGCAAACCGCTGAACGTGTGGGACCTCAAGCGCGACATCGTTTATAAAAATGACGAGATGTACAACCTGATGCGCAGCCTGGATATCGAGGACAACCTTGAAGGGTTGCGTTATGAAAAGGTGGTTTTGGCCACTGACGCCGATGTGGATGGCCTGCACATCCGCAACTTGCTGATTACTTACTTCTTCCGCTTCTTCGATCAACTCGTGCATGACGGCCATCTCTTCGTGCTCGAGACCCCGCTGTTCCGGGTGCGCAACAGGGAGCAAACACTCTACTGTTACTCGGAGGCCGAGCGGGACACTGCCGCGCAGAAGCTGGGAAAATCAGGTGAAATCACCCGGTTCAAGGGTCTGGGCGAAATCTCGCCCGCCGAGTTCAAGCAATTCATTGGAAAAGAGATGCGCCTCAGCCAGGTGGAATACGCACCCAAGCAGGAGGCCTCCGGGATTCTGAGTTTTTACATGGGCAAAAACACTCCCGAACGCAAAGACTATATCATGGAGAACCTGGTCGTACCGGTGGAAGAATGAAATCAAATTGTCTCCAATCCTTCCAAGGCAGCCAGGCGGGTAGCCTTGGAATCAAAACTCCAAAAGGTGTCGCAGCCCAACAACAGCGCGGAGGCTACGTGCACCAGGTCGTATGTCCGGAACCCGTGTTTGGCCGTATGACGCAAGCTGAGTTCCTCGAATTGCCCCTCGAGGTCCGAAACGGCCAACACAACGGCTCGCAACAAAGCTCCGCGTTTCAAATCCTCTCGCAGACAAGCCATAGCCGCAGAGACTTGTTCGGCAGTGACATGTGCCTGACGGAAATCACGCGCGCGAAAGAGGCACAATTGCAGAGCGTTACAGATTTCCATCCGAAGAAACCAGCTCACCGGGAGCGCCCCTGCGCCGGAACGCCCTGCAGCCTCAGCAAGGCCGCCCAGTCCCTCGGAGTCCGGCACTTCCAGGTAGTACCGGGTGAAGAAGTTAGTATCGGCGTAAGGTTTCAATCACCTCGGATCAGTTTGTCCAACGCATCGACGAACTCTTGCGGGAGTGGCTTGGGAAAGATTCCCTTTATCCGGGCGCGGTGCTCCGCGTACAGCTTCTGCCAGGGCGCTTTCTTAACCGGAGCGTCTTCAGGCCGGACGGTGTACCTGCGCCCATCTCGGCGCTGGATGCGCACGGCGCCTTGTGTGTCGCAAGCATCCAGCACTTCGCCTGGTTTGCGATCCAAGTCTCGCACAGTAAATGTCTTCATGTCCGACAATATGTCCGACATTGGTTTAAAAGTCAAACGCCTCTGTTCCAATTCAGAAACCTGACGCACGCAAGTTTTCATCATGCCCGCTAAGCGCAAAAAAAACGAAACCCAGCCTGAGCTTCCGATCCAGGAAATGCCGGAGGCCACGCCCGGAGAAGTCCACGCTACACCGATGCCCCCAAGCAGCAATGGCCAACCCGCCAAAATCAAGCCTGCCAAAAACGGCAATGGCAACGGCGAAACCCACGTCCTGGCCGAGAATGTCGCCAACACCGCGCCGCCACGTCCGTTTGTGCCTGGCAAGATCGAGTTGCCGCTGCATCGGCGGGTCAATCGCAGCTTTCTCGATTACGCCTCATACGTCATCCGCGACCGGGCCATCCCCAATCTGGCGGACGGTCTCAAGCCGGTCCAACGCCGCATCTTATGGGCGCTGCACCAATCAGACGATGGGCGCTTCACAAAACTTGCCAATGTAATAGGTGACACCACGAAGTACCATCCGCATGGTGACGCTTCGATTGGGGATGCCCTGGTTGTGCTCGCGAATAAACGCTATCTCATCGAACGTCAGGGAAACTTTGGGAACATTTACACCGGCGATCCACCCGCCGCTGCGCGCTATATCGAGTGCCGGCTCACAGAATTGGCTCGTACTGAATTGTTCAATGATGAGCTGACTGAGTTTGTTCCAAGCTACGACGGACGCAAAAAAGAGCCAGTTACCCTCCCCTGCAAGCTCCCGCTCCTGCTCATGCTCGGCACCGAGGGCATCGCCGTCGGGATGGCTTCGCGCATCCTGCCGCACAATTTCCCCGAACTGCTCGAAGCCCAGATCGCGATTCTCAAAAAGCAGCCCTTTAAGTGCCTCCCTGATTTCCAGACCGGCGGCCTGATGGACGCCCGCGGCTATAAGGATGGCGCCGGGGAAATTAAGGTCCGCGCCAAACTCAAAATCAAGGACGACTCGACCGTTCTTATTAAGGAAATCCCGCCCACAACCACCACCGACTCGCTGATGGCATCCATCGAAGACGCCTCGCGCAAGGGCAAGATCAAGGTCCGCAGCGTTAATGACTATACGGCTGAGGATGTTGAAATCGAGGTCAAGGCGCCCAGCGGCGTCAGCGCCGAGCAATTAGCCGATGCCCTCTACGCCTTCACTGACTGCGAGGTCTCCATTGCCAGTCGCATTGTCATTATCAAAAACAATCGCCCGGTCGAGATGACCGTCTCGGAGGTTTTGCAGGAGAACACGGCGCAACTGGTCGCCATTCTCAAACGCCAACTCGAACTTAGACTCGGCAAACTCCAGGACGAACTCCATTTCCGCACCCTCGAACGCATCTTCATCGAAGAACGAATCTACAAAAAGATAGAGCAATGCAAAACCAATGAGGCAGTGCTCGAAGCGGTCCAGGACGGCTTCAAACCATTCCGCAAACAACTGGTTCGCGAACTGACTCAGCCCGATGTCGAACGCCTGCTCCAGGTCCGCATTCGGCGCATTTCTGTCTTTGACATCAACCAGCACCGTGAGGAGATGGAGCGGGTCAAGGCTGACATCGAGGAGACCCGCAAGAATCTCAAGGGCCTTACCCGCTATGTCATCAGCCATCTGGAAGCGCTCCTGGCCAAGTACGCGCCGATGTACCCGCGCCTGACCAAATCCAGCCGTTACGATGAAGTCGATGCGCGTGAGGTCGCTTTCAAGGCCTTCAAAGTCGCTTACGACCGGGAATCCGGGTATGTCGGCCACAAAGTCTCCGGTGAAGAATTCAAGGTGGAGTGCACCAAATTTGACAAGCTCGTGCTGGTTTTTAAGGACGGCCATTACCAGGTGGTCGAGTTGGCCGAGAAGCTCTTTGTCGGACCGGACCTGATCTATTGCGGGCTGCCCGAGCGCGAGCGAGTCTTTACTTGCGCCTATACCAACCGCGAAGCCACATTCCTGAAGCGATTCACTTTTGGCGGCTCGATTCTTAACAAGATGTACCATTGCATCCCCCCTAAATCCAAGGTCCTCTTCTTCGAGCCGGATACCCCTGCGGAACTGTTTATCAAGTACAAGCCCGCGCCTTATCAAAAAATTAATCAGCAGACCTGTGCGCCAACTCAAGTCGAGGTCAAAGGCCCTAAAACGCGCGGACGCCAAATCTCCATCAAAGATGTCTCCTCGATCAACAGCGCGCCGCCGCGCGGCTGGGACCCGGAAGCTCCCACCAGCAAGCTGCAGTTCGTTTAAAAGCATGTTTTGAATATGCTCCCGCTGAGATCCTCCTCGTCGTCCGCATCCTCGAAAACCCTGGACAACCGACCGCCAAAACGAGGAGCGGGCGAGGAAGGATGGGTCCGCATCTGGGCTGAAGAGCTTGCCATTCCGACGTATCTGGCCGGCGAACCGAACCGCAACCCGATGTTCCTGGAAAAGAGGGTGTACCAGGGAAGCTCGGGGCGGGTTTATCCTTATGCGGTAATTGACCGCATCGGGGATGAGAAGGTGAGTGAGCGCCATCCTGTGGTTTTTTTGGAGAACGACTATTTGAAGTTAATGGTGATGCCGGGGTTTGGCGGGCGCATCCAATATGCTTACGACAAGACGAACAACTACCCTTTCATTTACCACAATCGCGTCATTAAGCCGGCGCTAGTTGGGCTGGCGGGGCCCTGGCTTTCAGGCGGCATCGAGTTTAACTGGCCGCAACATCACCGCCCGGGCACCTATTGCCCGGTGGACTACGCCATCACAGCCGGTCCCGGCGGGAGCAAAACTCTTTGGTTGAGCGAGATTGAGCCGATGTGGCATCTGAAAGGCACCCTCGGCCTGACGCTGCATCCGGGGCAGGCCATCCTCGAAATCGAGATTCGCCTATTCAACCCCACCGCATTGCCCCAGAGCTTCCATCTTTGGACCAACCCTGCTGTGCATGTCAACGATCAGTACCAGTCCGTTTTTCCGCCCGATGTCCAGGCTGTCTATGACCATGGCAAACGCGACGTATCGGCTTTCCCCATAGCGCGCGGACATTACTACAAGGTGGATTACTCGCGGGGTGTCGATATCTCCTGGTACAAAAACCTTCCGGTCCCGACTTCCTATATGGCGGCACGGTCCGATTACGATTTTCTCGGCGGGTATGATCACGGAAAGCAGGCCGGCGTCCTTCATGTGGCCGATCACCACTTCGTTCCAGGCAAGAAACAATGGGTCTGGGGCTGCGGCGACTTCGGAAAAGCGTGGGACCGGAATTTGACCGACGAAGACGGGCCCTATGCGGAACTGATGTGCGGTGTGTTCGCCGATAACCAGCCCGATTTTTCATGGCTCCGGCCATTCGAGGAGAAGCTGGTCAAGCAATTCTTTCTGCCCTACAAAGGGATTGGTTACGTGCGCAATGCCACGATTCATGCGGCCATCAGCCTTGAAGTTCAAGGAGGACAAGCCCGTCTGGGAGCCTACGCCAGTGCGGCGCGCCAAAAGTCCGCTGTGCGCCTGGCCGTACAAGGAAAGCTCCTGTGGCAACGCCAAGCTGATCTAGGCCCCGAGAGCCCGTTAATTGCCACGGTGCGTTTGCCGGCGCACACCCGGCCTCAAGACATCGAACTGAGCGTTTGCGCCGCCGATGGAGAGCGGTTGGTTTCCTATTCGCCCGAACCCAAGCAACCGGAGGCGATGCCCGAGCCGGCAATGGCCATTGCCGAACGCCGCAAGCTGACCGGTAGCGAGGCGCTCCTTCTGGCGGGTCTGCATCTCGAACAATACCGTCATGCCACACGCGAACCCGAGGACTATTACCGCGAGGCCCTGCGCCATGAGCCGGGCGACATTCGCAACAACAATGCCTTGGGTCTGCTTCTGCTGCGCCGAGGACAGTTCATCGAGGCGGAGCAGCATTTTCGCGCCGCAATCAAAACGCAAATGCGTCACAACCCAAATCCGCCGGACGGCGAGCCTCACTACAATTTGGGTGTTTGCCTGCGCTATTTAGGCCGCCCGGCAGAGGCTTGTGCTGCGTTTTGCAAGAGCGCGTGGGACGCTGCGCGGCAGGATGCGGCCTTTTTCCAACTCGCTCAACTGGCCGCTATGCGCGACGATTTGGAGCAGGCCCTGGAATTCATCGACCGGTCTCTCGAAAGGAACTCATGCAATCAAAAGAGCGCCCATTTAAAGACCGTTTTGCTGCGCAAAATGAATCGAACAGCCGAGGCTCTGGATTTATCCAACCGCGCCATCGAGCGAGACCCGCTCGATTTCGGGGCGCGAAACGAGCGGGTGTTGCTCGGAAAAGAGGATGCAGCCGAGTTGCTCAGCTTAATGCGCTATAGCGAACATACTTCTCTGGAAATCGCGGCGGATTACGCCGCTCTGGGCGCCTACGGCGAGGCCATGGGACTGCTCCAGCGGCCATTGCAGACAAGCGCCCCAAGCGCCCTTCTGGGCAACGGCTCGAAAACCCGTGCCCCTGGCCACATGGGCCAAACCGGAATGCCCAATGCGCGCTCGATGTTGTTTTATTTCCTGGGTTATTACGCCGCCTTGAAGGGAGACACAAAAGAGGCGGCACGCCATTTTAAAAAAGCGCGCGCCCAAAATCCTGAGCGCTGTTTCCCGAACAGTCTCGAAAGCATTCTGGCGCTGCAGACCGCGTTGAAGTTCAATCCACGCGATGCGCGAGCGGGCTTTTTCCTGGGAAACCTTTGGTACGACAAACGGCAGGTTCCCGAGGCCACGGTTTGCTGGGAAGCCGCCCGCCGCATCGAACCCCAATGGCCCACCCCGCACCGGAACCTGGCGTTGGTTTATTTTAACAAGCAGCATAACCCGGCCAAAGCGCTGTCCTCTTTAAACCGGGCTTTCGCTTTGGACCAGACCGATGTCCGCGTTCTGTTCGAGTTGGATGTACTGAAAAGGCGGGCCGGCGTTTCCGCCAGGAGCAGATTTCAGTTTTTGCAAAGGCATCTCCACATCCTCTCCCAACGCGAGGACCTGCTGGTCGAGTATATAACGCTCTTGAATTTTTTTGCGAGGCATCAAGAGGCTCTCGACCTGTTGTTAAGCCGCAAGTTCCATCCATGGGAGGGCGGTGAAGGAAAAGTTACGGGGCAATACGTGACGAGTCTGGTGGAGTTGGCCAAGGAACAATTACGCCATGCCGTTTTTGAAGCGGGCAGCGCGGCCGGGGCGGGCGCGTTGCCCGGGACAATGGAGGCCGACCCCGTGGCGCTGCTCAACCGGGCGCGCGCCTATCCCGAAAACCTCGGCGAGGGCAAACTCCATGGGGCGCAGGAAAACCAAATCCTTTACTGGCTGGGTATCGCGCACGCGTGGCGGAGGGATTCAAAGGCCGCCCGCAAATATTGGGAAAAGGCCGCCCTGGGCATGGACGCGCCATCTCCCGCGCTGTACTATAACGACCAGAATCCCGACACGATTTTCTACCAGGGCCTGGCCTTGCAAAAGCTGGGCCGCACAGCCGCAGCTAAACGCCGCTTTGAAACTCTCGTGCGCTTTGGCCAGCAACATCTCCATGATAAAATCGTCATTGATTATTTCGCGGTTTCTCTCCCTGAATTCATGGTGTTCGACGACGATTTGGACCGGCGTAACCAGGTGAACTGCCGGTACTTGATGGGCTTGGGTTGGTATGGTTTGGACAAACGGGCGTCCGCCGAAAAGGAATTGCGCCGCGTGCAGCAACTTGACCCTGGCCATTTAGCCGCTCAGTTGCATCTCAAAATGTTTTCCGCTCCAGCCCTTTCCAATATATCGGCTGTTCACGCGCCGAAGCGACGAGTTCCAGCCAATCCCCAACCTTGAATGACTGTGGCAGCCAAAAGCCAAAAAGTTGAGGAGCCCGCAACCTCCGGCCATCCGGGCTATGTCTGGTTCATCTCGGCGGTCGCGGCTTTAGGCGGGCTGCTCTTTGGCTATGACTGGGTCGTCATCGGCGGAGCCAAGCAGTTCTTTGAAATCTATTTTCATTTGAACCAGGCTTCGCAGTCGGGTTGGGCCAATAGCTGCGCCTTGCTGGGGTGTCTCCTGGGCGCCCTTCTGGCGGGCGCCTCGAGCGACAGGTTTGGACGGAAGCGGTTGCTGCTTTTCTCCGCCGTCTTGTTTGCGCTGACCTCGGTCGGCAACGCCTTGGCGCCGACTTTTACGGTCTTTGTCATCTGGCGAATCCTGGGGGGCGTTGCGATAGGCCTGGCATCGAACCTCTCGCCCATGTACATCGCCGAGGCGGCCCCCGCGCGCCTGAGGGGCCGTCTGGTTTCACTCAACCAACTGACGATTGTGGTTGGCATCTTGTTGGCGCAATTCGTCAACTGGTTTCTTGGCCGCCACCTGCCGACCGGCGCCACCAAGGAGTACATCCTCATCTCCTGGTACGGCCAGACGTGCTGGCGCTGGATGTTTGGAGTCACAGCCATTCCCTCTTTGCTGTTCTTCGCCGGAATGCTCTTTGTGCCCGAGAGCCCCCGGTGGCTGGTAAAGAACGGGCGCAGCGACCTGGCTAAACGGATACTCGCCCGCATCGGTGGCGAGGCCTATGCCCAGGCCGAGGTCGCCGACGTGCAGAATACGCTCGCCCAAGGCGAAATCGGCCACGTGCGTTTTCGAGACCTTCTGGAATCTGGCGTGCTCAAGGTGCTCCTCCTGGGTGCCGGTCTTGCCGTCTTTCAGCAGTGGTGCGGTATCAATGTGATTTTTAATTACGCTCAAGAAATCTTCCAGGCGGCCGGCTACGATATATCCCATGTGCTGAAGAACATCGCCTGGACCGGCTCGGTAAACCTCGTGTTCACCTTTGTCGCTTTGGGCTTCGTCGATCGCAGTGGACGCCGCGTGCTGATGCTCATCGGGGCTGCGGGGCTTGCGGTCATCTATATCGCCCTTGGCTTTTGCTACCACAGCGGAGTCCAAGGGGTTCCAATGCTCTTGCTGGTCCTGGCGGCCATCGGCTGCTATGCCATGTCGCTGGCCCCCGTTACCTGGGTCGTCATCTCGGAGATTTTCCCCAACCGCATCCGGGGCGCCGCGATGTCCGTTGCTGTCACTTCCCTTTGGGTAGCCTGCTTCTTGCTCACTTATTCCTTTCCGCTGCTGAAGGCCTCGTTAGGCCCCTCCGGCACGTTCTGGCTCTACGCCGGCATTTGTGTCGCCGGCTTCTTTTTCATTCTGGCCAGATTGCCCGAGACCAAAGGCCGGACCCTGGAACAAATCGAGAGGGAATTGACCGCTTCAGAATAACCGAATAACCGGCGAAGTGGCTATTTCGGATTCAAGTAAGTGTTCCTTCTTTTTTCCGGTCGGCGAGCACGCCTTTGTCCAGCGTAAGCATGGAGAATAATCATTGGCCAAAAAACCGTTTATCGGGCTTATCATGTCTGACATGAATTTGCTGACCATACGTGACTTGAACGGGAAGACGTCGATGCCGTCGAGCGCGGGGAAAGTTTTGAACTGCAGTCGCAACGGCAGAGCGATCGGGTATATCACACGAACGCAGCCAGGCCCTGAGCGCAGGCCAGATTGGAAACATCATTTCAATTGGCTGAGAAAGCAGGCCACGCAAACGGACGTCGCAACCCTGACCGAGTTTGAACAAGAGCGTCGTCGGCAAGCGGTCGTGAGCGAGAACTGGCGAACCTGAAATGAGCCGTTGGCTGAACCGTAGGTTCCATCGGCGAACAAGCCCAGCGACAGACAGCCCCAAGCGCCGTTGACACCGTGGACGGAGATAGCACCAACGCAATCATCGATGCCTATCTTATCGAAGAAGAACACAGATTCAACGACGAGGACGCCTGCAATAGCGCCAAGGATAGAGGCGCCGCCCGCGCTGACGAACGCGCAAGGGCAGGTGATGGCCACCAGGCCGGCGAGCATGCCGTTGCACATCATGGAAGGGTCAGGCTTTTTCGTCCGCACCCACCACATCCATAGTGTGGCAGCCAGAGCGCCGGTGGCGGAGGCGAGCATCGTGTTGACAGCCACGACCGCGATGCGCAGGTCGGTTCCTGCAAGGCTTGAGCCGGGATTGAATCCGAACCATCCGAAGGCCAGGATGAAAGTGCCCAGCATGACAAAGGGAATATTGTGGGGCATCACGGGATGCACGAGCTTGCCCTCTGCGGTCCATCTTGACACGCCGCCCGGCTCCGGGAGTTTTGCTTTTATGATTTCGCGCACCAGAGAATTTTCACGCCGGTCAATTAGTTGGAAGCGGTCCGGCGACATACAATGGAGACTCGGATTCGCGCACACGAGGTCACACCAATGCGTTGACCGAGTGACGCGTGAAATAAAAGCCGACGCCATGTTAATGGACGACCGCGCCGGGCGCAATGCCGCAATTCAATGCGGACTGGCCGTGGCTGGCCGTGGTTGGAACAGTCGGTCTGCTTGAGCGAGCGACAGCGCCTTTTTTTAAAAGAAATCGCATCTTTTAGTTGCTTGACCACCAGATGTCGTGTCAGAGTGCATCCATGAATCTGATTGGCGGCAAAGCAGTCTAATTCGTTATGCGGATCGAAGCGATCTCTGAAAAGCCCGTCCCGTTCTTCATGTTTGAACCGGATAACGTGATTTATGTCGAGCAACACGGCGAGCAGGTCGTTATCCGGGCCGCGCGCAACAATTATTCCGAGCGGCGGAAGTGCTTTTTCATACGGCATCTGGCCGCAGAAGGCCATATTGCCAGTCGCTATGAGCGGCTATCAGAACCGAAAGCCCCATGCCCTCCCGGCATGCTCTGGGTCATTGACGTCTCGCTCATGCGGCTCGGCCTGGAGGCGATGCGCCGGACCAACCGTTTCATTCACCGCCTGCTGTTTGGCAGCGGCTGCTTGTGGGCCTTGGAAATCGCCTTTGTGCTGGCTTTTCGGACTTAAGTCGCAGGGGTCGAGCCGGGTCGGAGGGCTGACTTCCAGGAGGTCCTGTTTGGTCCCTTTCCGCATCCTCCTCCGCTCTCTCAGCCCCTGAAAAAGAGCCACCAAACCACTAACAACATCGGCAGCATAAAAGGCAGGGTGAATTTGAAAAAGTAGCCCAGGAACGTGGGGGTATGGGTCTTCTGCTGATCGGCGATGGCCTTGACCATGAAATTCGGGCCGTTGCCGATGTAGGTGTTGGCCCCAAAAAAGACCGAACCGATGCTGATTGCCCGCAAGCACTTTACGTAAAGCGGGTTGCCCAGCAGCAAGCCCATTTCGGCATGCGCCTGTGTGTAACTTCCATCCAGCAACACCTGCGGATGATGTGTTTTGAGTGCCGTAATGACCTGGCAGATTTGCTCAGCATGCGGCCCGGTCGCCGCTGCCACATCCGGACCGTGGGTTTTCAGCCAGACCAGCACTGCCGCCGCCTTTTCAGGTATTGCAAAGGTCCCGAACTCGGCGCTTAGGAAACTGAGATATGTGGGGGCGTTATCCAACACGCTGGATAAGGTCCCGCTGCCCCAGTAGAAAAGACCGGAGGTCGGCTGAACCAGTTGGCCGGCGTGCCCCTGGAGCCAGTCCAAAGCCGGTATCATCGTGCCAAAAATCCCCGCGAACAGCAGGGCCACCTCTTTGATGGGATGAAAGTTGAAGTCATTGGAGTCATGCACCGATTTGCGTGTGGTGAAGTAGGACCCCGCAGCGGCAGCCGCCATGAGCGCCTCTCGCAAAAAGGGAGGCCGCTTGATAAAAACCGCCCCAATCACAAGGCCCAGGAATAACGCGTTCGACAGTCCCAGAAACCGCCATTGTTCATGCGCGGTTTCTTCTTCACGCACCCGGGCGGGCGCGCGGCGGAAATTAGCTGTGTCCCGGACGAAGAACATGGCCAAGAGAATCCCCACCCCGGTAGCCCACATCGGCCAGCATTGAGACCCAACCCACCCGAAGGGGACCCCTTTGAGATAGCCCAAAAAGAGCGGCGGATCGCCCACTGGACTCAGGCTCCCGCCCACGTTGGAAACAATAAAAATAAAAAAAACGACGTGATGAGCCGTTAACCGGTACTTGTTCATGCGCAGCCAGGGCCTGACCAGGAGCATTGAGGCCCCTGTTGTGCCCAGGGCGTTGGCTACCAAAGCCCCGATCAGCAAAAAAAACACATTCACCAAAGGAGTGGCCTCTCCCTTTACATTGATGTGGATTCCACCCGAGATGACGAATAGCGAACCAATCAGGCAGATGAAGCTGATATAATCCCGGGCTGTCTGCCAAACCTCCCCGGCCCCGCGGAACACCGTCACATATATCCCAACCACAATCGCCGCCAACGCCAAAGAGACCTTGCCGTAATGCCGCCCCCACCAATCCGCAAACCAGAGCGGGCCCAAAGCAATTGCCCCCAGGAGGATTCCAAACGGTATCGCCATGGCCAATGGCGGATTGATCGGCAACGATTCCATAAACGCGCGCTAGAGCAATTCGTGCGCCGGGCCTTTACAAGCCGGTGATTTTCCGGGGCCGGCCCAAGAAAAATGAAGATTCGCGTTAGCGATACCAAATAGAATCATGATTTGAAATAAGCTCGATGGGCAAAATCAACCAGAGATTGCATTAAAAAGAAATTAAATCCCAATATTTCTTCATAAACAGGCCATAAATAAAGGATAGGCGACTTTTTATAAATATTTGGTAACGTGGTTGTTATACTTCTTCCTGATTCGCTTGGCATTGCCGGTGCTTAACAGCCTCCGTTCACCGAACAAGCGGATGAAGAAGATCGAAGCAATCATCAAACCTTTCAAACTCGACGAAGTCAAAGACGCCCTTGGCGCGATTGGTATCGAGGGGATGACGGTTATTGAGGTGAGGGGCTTTGGACGCCAGAAAGGTCACACCGAGATTTTTCGCGGGAGCGAATACACTGTGGACCTGCTGCCCAAAGTGAAGATCGAGTTGGTGGTCTCTGACGCGCATGCTGAGGCAGCGGTGGCCGCGGTGGTCAGGGCCGCCCGGACCGGCAAGATAGGCGATGGAAAAGTATTTGTCGCCTCGATCGAGGAGGCCGTTCGCATCCGCACAGAGGAGATAGGGGAGGCAGCCGTTTAGGGGAAAACATGCAGGAATAGTCCGCACAACAGAACCAAAAAATATGGCAAACGCATCGACAACAACCAGCAGAACATCGGGTGGAGAGGGCGCAAAGCCCCCGACGACAAAAGCAACCTTGGGATTAACGGGGCTCACTATCAACGCCATGGCGCTCATTGCCCCAGGCGCCTTTTTGTGGCTCACCTTTGCAGAGCAGTCCCTCTACGGCGCGCCAATGGCTGGCGCCGCCATGTGGTTCGGCATAATAGGGGCGCTGATGCTTTGCTTTGCGACGGCCATCAGTTACGCGGAGCTTTCCAAGCTCTTTCCAGGCGCGGGGTCGTCCTACCTCTACGCAGAGCAAGCTTTTCTCTCCAAGACAGGCGCCTACCGTTTTGCGCGCGTGGCGAAATTCTTCACCGGGTGGGCCAGTCATCTGTACTACTGGGTATATCCAGGCTGCATGGTTGGCGTCACTGCCATCCTGGCCGGCTACCTGGCCAACCAGTTTTGGCCTAACACCTTCAACGGCACGTACAATAGCCCCCTGTTCATGTACTTGTTCTGCATCGTGTTCGCTCTGGTGGTGGGCTATATCGCCTTTCGCGGTGTCAATGGGAGCACAGCGGTGAATATGGCCATCAACATCATCCAGATTAGCGCGCTGATAGTCTTTTCGATCATCGCAATCGCCTACCGTGTTCACCATCCGCAGGGCTCTCCGGGGCTCCACCTTTCGAATGGCACGCCTGTCGCTTACAACGTGGACCAAGTCAATGTGACCGATGACAAAGGCAAACCGGTTCAGGATTCCTGGGCTGATAATTCGCCCAAGACCGATGACAAAGGACAGCCCGTTTATAAGCAGCAAGACCGTGCGGTCACCAAAGATGACCTGGACAAGACCAAGAACACAGACGCCGCGGTTCTGGGCGCGCTGACTGCGATGGGGCTTGGCGAAGGGGACCCGTACCCGGCTTGGCAAAAGGACGATGCCGGCAAGCTCAAATTGGACAAGGACGGGCATGCGATTGCCGATCCCTTTACCGTCAGTTACAAACCCGAGGATGCCTGGACGGGGAAAGCCGGCGATGCGAAGGACCCTCTGACCTTCAACTTTCACCCCAATGCCGTGTCGGTTGTTGCTCCTCATGGGATAGGGCTGTTCTTCATTCAGGCTTGCATTGCGATTCTGATCCTGGTCGGGTTCGAGTCCTGCACCTCGCTTGGTGAAGAGGCAAAGAACCCCAAGCGTGACATCCCGCGCGCGGTGTTGCTCTCGCTGGTTATCCAGGGGGCGATTTGCTACCTCTTCGAGTATTTCGCCGCCAACTATCTGATGCACAACGGCTATACCATCTCGATGGCGGGCGGGTCCAGCGCGCCTATAGGCGATATGATGGTCCTCACCGGCACGTGGCTTTTTGGCAGCTACTCCGCCGGCAGGGCTTTCATGCTCGTTCAGGCCTTCACCGTGTTCCTGGCCTTAATCGGCACAACCTTGTCCTGCATGAATACCGGCGCCCGCGTCACGTACGCGATGGGCCGCGACAACGAAGTGCCGTCGCATTTCGGTCTTTTGCACGGTCGAACCCTGTCGCCCCATCGCGCTATTTGGGCGCTGGTGGTCATCTCCATCATTTTTGGCATCATCACCTGCACGACCTACCTCGGTGGAGCCACCACCCTGACCCCGCTGGATGCCAAGTATCACAACATCTGGTACAGTTTCGGATGTTTTAACCCGGATACGCTGAGCAAAATGCCAAACACCTTCCTGATCGTGACGTTAATCAGCAACTTTGGCACGTTTCTGCTCTACATGACAACTTGCGTTATAGCGATGGTGGCCTTTAAAGAGCACCATAGCTTCAACGGATTCAAGCATGTGTTCATCCCGATATTCGGTCTGTTGGCCAACCTGGCCTGCATGCTGTTCTACCTGATCGGTCCTATCCCGAGTTTGGGTGGCGTCAGTGGGATGAGTTGGAAGGAACCATACATCGCGTTGGCCTTCGCCGCTGTCTGGGGTATTTACGGGGTTTTCTACTTCAAGAAGAGCAGCGTTAAAGCTGGTAAACCGGTCCTGCTTACCGAAAAGCCTGCTTTTTAGCTCAGGAATCAGAGGAACCAAGCGCAAAGAGCGACCCGGCCATCTCTGGGGGGACGGCCGGGTTCCCTATTCCTCAGCGCACATAGCGGCGCTGCCCAACGCGCAGCGTCTTGGACTGCGGCAGTCCTCTGCCGCTTTAGAATCACCCCAATCTTTACCACAACTCTCCATGTCAAAAAACAAAATCAGCCCAAGGAATGGCCACTGCCGTCTCGACACCCGGCACATAACCGGTAAGTTCCTTAACCCGAGATGAACGTTAAATGCCATCAAATTTCCAGCACCGGTTCGGTGCGCGAGGATAACGAGGATTTCGTGCTGTTTTGGGAACCCGCCGAGTTTGATCTCCGGCAGAGGTTGGGCAGCGTTGCCATCCTGGCCGACGGCGTCGGCGGGGAAGGCAATGGCGGCGTGGCCAGCCGCCTGGCAACCGAAACCGCCTTGGCCATATTCAAGGAATCCAAACCGGATGGCTCGGTAACCGATACTATCCGCCAGATGTTCGACACGGCAGCCGCCAAGGTCTTTCAAGCGACCCAACACAACGGGCGCATGGCGACAACTCTCAACGTAGCCCTGTTTCGGCATGACAAAGTCACGATCGCCCATGTCGGCGACTCACGCGCTTACCTTATTCGCGCCGGCAAGATTAAACGCCTCACAACCGACCACTCCTACACCTCGCTGCAGGTCAAGCTCGGGTTATTGCTCGAACGCAAGGCCATGACCAGCCCCCACCGTTCCACTTTAACCCGCAGCATTGGCTATGAGCCCATGTGCCACTATGACATTACCACCCTGCCGTTACAGCAGGGGGACATCATCCTTCAATGCACCGACGGCCTTTATGGATTCCTCCTGGACGATGAGATTCTCGACGCGGTGGTGAAATATCATCCGGGCGAAGCCTGCAAACGACTCCTCGCGCTGACCGAAAAGCGCCAGGTAAGCGACAATGTTTCCTTGCAGATTGTGCAGGTATGGGAAGTGGACCGTTCCAAGACGCTTCCTCCCGAGGCGCGGGGGCGCAGCGGACTGGGCAGCGACTTGGGAGTCGGTACGTTGCTGGATGATCGATTCGAGATCACCGACGTGATTGCCAAGAGCGGCATGGCCTCCCTGTTTAAGGCCAATGACCGCAAGACCGGCGAAGCGGTGGCCATCAAGGTCCCCTATCTTCAAATCGAAAGCGACCCCGGCGGCTTTGATCGCTTTCGGCGCGAGGAGGAGATCGGCTTGCAACTCCAGCACCCCTATATCCTCAAGATCATTCCCGTCGAGAATAAGAGCCGGCCTTACCTGGTGATGGAATACCTCGAAGGCCAGACCCTGAGCGAGTTGCTCAAGAATGTCCGCCCCTTGCCCGAACCGGATGCAGTGAAGATAGCCAGCCGCATTTGCGAGGCGCTCGAGTATATGCACCAAAAGGGGGTCGTGCATCGCGATTTGAAGCCACAAAACATCATGCTCTGCAACGACGGCGCCATCCGCGTCATGGATTTTGGCATCGCCCGCGCCCAGCAATCTCGACGGCTCACTTTTGTTGGCTTTACCCCGGCTATGGGCACCCCGGATTATATGGCCCCCGAGCAGGTCCGGGGCAGCCGCGGCGATCAACGGACCGACATCTATAGCCTGGGAGCTATCCTTTATGAAATGACCACCGGCGACCCTCCCTTCGGCGGCGACAGCGCCTATGTCATCATGAACGCCCGCGTCACCGGCGACCCGATTGCGCCCCGAAAACTCAACCCGAAACTAACGCCAGTTCTTGAAGAGATCATACTCCATGCCATGGAGCGGGATCCCAAGCGGCGCTACCAATCCGCTGCTGACATGAAGCGGGAGTTGGATGATTACGAAATTGTCGAAATGACCGCCCGCCACACGCGCCTGCAGGCGCCCCAAATCTGGAAGTCCCGCTTCCGCATGGTCCCCGTTGTAGTCGGAGTCATTTTATTTCAAGTGCTCCTGTTCCTAATCCTTTTCTATCACTTCAAGAAACGGTAAATTGCGCCGGCTGCTTTTCCCACTCCATCCAATTGCGTTTTCTGGCGAGCGCGCGCCCCGCGCCGAACAGGGTAGCGGACAGCCCAACCAGAACTTCGAGCAAACTCTCTTTCACCCTTCGGCCAGACGATACCCCACTCCGGGCTCGGTCAGGAACAAAGGCGGGGCGGCGGGGTCCGTCTCGAGCTTTTCACGCAAACGGGCCATGTAAACCCGCAGATACTCTGTATGCTCTTCATGTCCGGCGCCCCAGACCTCGCGCAGGATTTGAGTGTGAGTCAGCACCTTGCCGGCATGCTGAACAAAAAGCCGCAGCAAGATGTACTCGGTGGCCGTGAGTTTCACCGGTTCGCCTTTCAGAGCCACGCGGCGGCTGGCGAGGTCCACTTCCAGGGCGCCGAAATGGAAAATGGGCTCTTCGGATTTTAGGCGATTCGAATGGCGCAGGGCCACTCGCATGCGGGCCAGGAGTTCCCCTGTATTGAAAGGTTTGGTGACGTAGTCATCGGCGCCGGAGTCCAGCGCTTCAATCCTGTCATCGGCGGCGTCCTTCACGGTGATGATGATGATCGGTGCCTGAGTCCACTCGCGCAGTTGCTTTAAAACCAACAGCCCGTCGGTATCGGGCAAGCCCAAATCGAGAATAATCAGGTCATAGCGGCGCTGGGCAGCCATCCCCAAGCCTTGCTGCCCTCGACCGGCCGTCGCCACTCGATACCCTTGTGCCTCGAGGGCAATGGTCAGCAAACGCTGGATTTGTGGCTCATCATCAATCGCCAATACGGACACCGGGCTCTTTTTTTCGCAGGAATTCACAATGCTTCTGGTGGGGCGTTAGGAGCCTCGGGCACGGGCAGATAAAGCGTGAACAGGGCCCCGCCACCCGGGCGGTTTGCTGCGCGGACATGGCCTCCCTGCGCCTCAATCAACCCTTTGACGATAGCTAATCCCAGCCCGGCGCCCCCCGGTTTGGTATCGGGTCCCCGCTGAAACATCTCAAATGCGCGCTCGAGTTGCTCGCGCGCCAGACCAGGGCCGTTATCGGCCACTTCCAACACCACCCACCTCCCTTCGATGCGAGCTTTGATATCAATGACCGTATCTGCGGGCGTATGCACTGCCGCATTCACCACCAGGTTGTTCAGAGCTTGCTCCAGCAATACAAAATCAGCCTTCAACAGCGGCAAATCCGGCGCGATTTGCGTTTGCGCCAGATGACCCGCCAGCCAGGGCGCCGCCTCGCGCAGCGTTACTCGCACCAGCTCGGAAATATCGCACCAGTCGAAGGTCGGCTTAAGTTGACCGGCCTGAAGACGCGCGGCACTCAATAGGCCCTGAACGACCCGATTCAGGCGCCCGGCGGCGGATTCAATCTCGGCGGTCAGATTTTGTTGCGTCGGCGTCAGGGGTCCGGCGGCGCGCAGGCTATTGGTCCCGGTCGTAATCGCAGCAAGAGGCGTTCGTAGCTCGTGCGAAACTGAGTTCAGCAAAGTCCGACCGAGCCGTTCGGATTCCCCAAGCAGCCGCGAATTGATTTCTGCTTCCCGCAGTTCTTCCTCTCGCTTCTTATCAACAAACCGTTGTGCTCGGAGCCGAGCGGTCAGTTGCCCCACAGTCAGGGCCACAAAAAAATACATGGCGAGCATCATCTTGTCGTAGAACCGCTCGATTCCCAACGAGTAGCGCGGCGGGACGAACAGGAAATTATAGCTCAGGGCCGTCAGCGCTGTGCCAAACAGGATGGGCCCACGGCTTACCCCCAGCGCCAGCAACATCACTGCCAGCAAATAAACCAGTGCCACCGCTTCATAACCCACCCATTTCTGCAGCCACAAGTTGAGCCCAGAGACCGCCGCGACCGTCGTCACCGCTACCGCGTATTCGCGCCAACCGGCCCCATCCTGTCGTGGCGAGCTATCTCCTTGTGCCTGTGGGGAAGGAATGGTTAGCGGCTCCGGTTGATGTCGAGGCTTGCCATGCCGCAATGAGGAACGTCCCGTTCCAGGATTAGCAACACGGGCGAGCCCGGTGCCGGGTTGACTGGCTTCGCGCATGGTTCGAAGCCCAGTGTAACACCTGTAAACTGTTACAAGCCAGAATCAATTTTAGCCGGATTGGCAGTGGGCTTGTAAGCGCCTGTTGCAAATTAAAATCGGCCAGCACCTGAATTGTTCAGGAAGTGAACGCCGTGGCTAAAAGGCGACACAAAATTCCCAGGTTAAAGCCAGATAAACAAGAGAGCGTTTTACATAAATACCCCATAAAAACAGGCCGAAAACGCCTGATTATTGGGCTGTCTTTCCCCTTGGCACCGCCGTTGCTAAAGCGCCTCTGGTGCGCGGCAAACAACCAACTGATCGAGAGGCCGTGAGCGGGAACCCAGTTCGGCTGACCGACCTGACCGCGCGGCCAGCAACCGGCCCGAAACATATATGAAGAAAATCGATGCGATAGTTAAACCATTCAAGTTGGAAGAGATAAAGCACGCACTGGCCGAGGTCGGCATCACCGGGGTGACCGTCGCCGAGTGCAAGGGGTTTGGCAGACAGAAGGGCCATACGGAAATCTACCGGGGCAGCGAATACACGGTGGATTTCCTCCCCAAAATCAAAGTCGAGATCGTCCTGGATGACGAGCACCTCAATGGCGCCGTTGCCGCCATCGTCAGCACCGCTAAGACCGGCAAAATCGGAGACGGAAAGGTGTTCGTTTCGACCATCGACGATGCCATCCGCATCCGGACCGAGGAGAAAGGGGTTAAAGCAGTCTGAAGCCTCGATTAAACCACACCACCATAGAACAAGCTCAAACAACACGTTAGAAGCTATGTTAAAACGAATTGCTTATTTGTTGCCAGTTCTGGCTTTGTGCTGCTGGACAATCGCACGCGCCCAGGACACCAACGCGGTTTCAGCCGCCAGTGCTCCAGCCGCCGCCGAACCCAAACCGGACCCCACTGGCACCTCGACGGGGGCTTCCAGCGATGCTGCCGCCGCCGATGGAACGACCTTCATCGTGACAGCTCCAGGGGAACTCACCGGCGATGACCTACGGGAAATTTACGTCTTTGGCTCCGGTGCACGCGGGACAGGTGATGCCGCTTCCGATCTCGACCTAGCGGTTTCCGGGCTGCCGCCGTCGGTTTTCTATCGCATGGGCGCGTGTCAGTGATTTGATTGGCCGTTCGGTGGATTTGATTGACCTGGGCAGTAACACGCCGTTCACCCGCTACCTCCGCTCGGAGAATGAACTCGTCCGAGTGGGATGAATTCCGCAAGCAACGATGCGTTTGGAAGAAAAATTGCAAAAGCTCGAAAAGGGGTTGGATGATTTTCTGAAATGAACGGCAACGCGAATCAGCGCCTTGGCAACGTGGCATTAAAATTGGTCGGGGACAGGGCGTGACGCCTTTTCACGAAGAACCAAAAGAGGGAAAATGGTCGGAGCGACAGGATTTGAACCTGCGACGTCTTGGTCCCAAACCAAGTGCTCTAGCCAGGCTGAGCTACGCTCCGATGAACGGGCTGAGAATATCCCCCTAGCAGCAGCGCGCGCAATAAGAAAATGGCTAGATGGGGGGAGTCAGGGTGTCAGGGTGACACTCGGATTTGGTGAAGAAATGCAATCTTCAGGATTGGGATGCCGAGGGACACAACGTATAATCAACTCGATGAATCGTCGCGGTTGGAATGAAGCCAGCACGAGAGCGGCTCGAAAGGTAAACGGGCTGCGGGAATCGGCGGGAAATAGAGCCTCTGTTGCCGGCTCCGCCGTGCATCTATTCGACGCTGAACCCATGATGCACCCCAATGTGTTGGATGCGTATAAACAGGCGGCTCGGGTGCTCAAAAAAAAGCGGATACAGTTTCGTGAGACCGGTGGCATCGCCTTGAACTTGCGCGGAGCGGGCCGGCCAACCAAGGACATCGATTTGGTTGTGCGGCGGTCGGATTGGTTGCGGGCCATTCAGGCGGTGAGCGAAATAGCCACCGACCGGCCCGGCATCCGCTTTGGTCTGCCGCAAAAGCCGGAAGCCGGGCTAGCGGTTATTGGACCGCACGGCGTTCCGATTGAGCTATGGCCAGAGGGAACCACCCACGAGCAAATCGCCAGGATTCGTGGGATGCAAAAGGGGCGAGCGCATCCTGCGGGCAAACTGGCATTTACATTGCGAGGCGATGCCACCGTTGCGTTCATAAACGATAAACTGGCCTCGTATCTCTCAGCCAGGGACCGGCTGCGCGATGCGGCTGATGTTCAAAGTTTGATAACTCGGTTGAAACTGCCGCTTGGGTTTGCGAAGCGGTTGGCCACTGCAGTCAGGCCGGCTTATCGGCGTCTCTGGGTGAAGCAAGCTTCCTGACGCGGAAGATTCAAGCCCCGGCAGGGCGGCGGCGCCATTCGACTTTGGGCGGTTCAGGGAGGCCTTGAGCCCGCAAGGCGGTTCGGAAATGCATTTTAGCAACTTTGGGGAGATTCTGAGCGCCGTGCTTCTCAACAAAGGCCTTGGCGGCCGCATCAACAGCAGCCGAGGCGCCTTTGGGAAGCACCCTATCAAATTGCTTTTCCAGATTCCCTAACCGGGTCACAAATTCATGCCGGGCCAAGATTGATGCGGCCGCCACGGCCGGGTCTTCCTCCGCGCGATGTTTCTGGACCAACTCGACAGTCCGGCCCATGGTCATGAGCGCCTTGGCAACAGTTTCTTTGTTGGAAGCGAACTGATCGCTAATGGCGCGGACCGGCGGTGGGTTCATTTTGTATTTCAGGCCCATGAGGTTCTCGATGACCCGTGCGTGGCCCCAGGCCAGAAGCGTATTGACGCTGCGCATTTTGGCGTAGAGGCGATTATAGGTTTCGTTGCCGATGCACACGGCGTTCGTCACGCAGCCGGGCGTGTCGCGAATGAGTTCCGCCAGCTCTCTAATCCGTTTATCGCTGGAAATATTTTTTGAATCACGGATGCCGGAATCTTTCCAGCGTTTTACCACGTCTTCATTGATATACACCCCCGCGATGCACAAAGGACCGAAGAAATCACCCTTCCCGCTTTCGTCCACCCCGAGCCTGGGCAGCAGCAACTCCGGGTTCAAAACCGCTTCGTAGCCCAGCCGGGCTTGCTTGAGAATCTCGGGTTCAAGGACAAATTCGACAAAGTCATGCGTTCCCTTGCCTTGCACGACGAGTTTGCCGCTTTCGTAGAAGACCAGGTTGGTTTTCTCCTTTTCGGCGGCAAACCGCGCATAGGGGACCTGACGAAACGAATAACCATGCGCCTGCAGCCAGCTCTTGAGGGCCGCGGCCTGATCGTCCGAGAGCTTCGACGTGTAGGAGGTCAACGGTTATTTGGTGGCTTCGGTCAGCGTAGCGCCGTCCTCGCCCATAATGTAGAGCTTGGGGATTTGCTCCTTGAAGGAAACGACATACACCACATGATTGCCCCAGATTTCCTTGGTGATGGAGGCGGGTTCGACGTTGGACGCGCGCTCTTTAATGGTTTTGGAAACATCAGTGGGCAGGTCCTGCATTTGCACTTTGGTCGGAGGCGCGCTGGCCAAGGCGCTGCCTTCCTGGGGGGCGGGAACCGCCACGGTAAGGTCGGGGTTGAGCACACTGCCATCGGCGGCGACATAGAGCGGCGGGAAATTCCGGGTTTGCTTGAAAAGAATCTTGTAATAAACGCGGTCAGCGGTCGATTCCTTGAGGACATCGGCAAGCTCCTCGACCCCGGCTTGAGCGCGCACGGTGTTTTGGACGGCGGTCGGCAAGGCGCCGTATTTCGCGCCTAGCGAGGTGAGGGGTTTGGTATAAGGATAAGACGCTGTGGTCGCCTGTGGCTCCGGGGTCTTTTGAGTGCTGTGGTGGGCGCACCCGGCGACCAGCGACGCCAGCGCCATGGCAGAAAAAAGAGACAATCTCATGGCCTAGCAGTGTATCGGCTGCAACCGTTCTGGCAAGCGCGCATTCGCGCATTCCAACATTCCGTTGGCTTCGCAAGAAGGTCTGGGATTGTGGCTAGGCAGGAGATGGATTTTTTGGCGGGCGCAAGCCTGGGTAGACACGGTCTTTAAATCAAAAACTCATATATTTCTTTCCCACCCTGATGGCGGGAACTCTGCCACCAATAAATGGCCGTGCTGGGTCGGCACATAGTTCATAAATCTTGCTTTGCTTCGTTGATACTTCAGGCAACGCGATAATGAGCCTGTTTGAAAACTCAGCTCCATCCTCATCCCGCTCGATCTTGGTTGTCCAGACCTTGCCTGCGCCCAAAGAATACAGCTTTCGCGCAAACTGCAGAGCTTGCCTTTTGGACATTTCGCCCAATTCCTTCTGCCCCTTGCTGCCTTTTTTCAACCATCCAAGAAGCTCCATGGAATTTCTTTCCTTGGCCTCAATGAGCGTGGCCTCGCAAAGCGAGGCTCAGGTGGCGGATAGCGGTCGTAGATTGTGACGGAAAGCGGAAATACCCCTCGAAATTCCTGAAACCGCGCTGATGCTTTAAACAGGAACCCCCGTGAAGGCTTGCCTTCGCGGGG
>DASYZB010000136.1 GCA_035946615.1 Verrucomicrobiia bacterium | reverse complement strand
TAGCCCCCAGGACCTGGCCCAATCCCCACTGGCCCGCAGCTATCGTGAATTCGAAAGCCAGATCCTCACCTTCCTCCAACAAAAACACGCTGCTTGAAATGTGACTCAACAACCTACAATTTCAGAATTCAAGGACTCTAGAGGGGACCAAAACGGGCACGAGAAAGGAGCGGTTTGCCTCCGATTGGTTCCGATTACCTCCGATTACCTCCGATTGGTTCCGGTTCATGAGGAGGCGTGATTTTGTTGGCAGGCGTTAGACAGGTTAGGTCTGGCTTGGTTCGAAGGAGGCAGGGTCCAAAAAAAGCGAGCGAGGACGAGGATGAAATTTGACATTGAATTTTTAGAAAGAAGGCCAGAAGACCACAGACTGGGAGGTGGGGTGGCAGTTTATAGCTTAATTTGGCTTAATTTGGCTTAATTCACCCGAGAGGCGAGGTGAGTGAGGATTGAGCATTGAGAATCGAGCATCGAACACATCGGAGGCGGCGGAAAACAGGGGGGGACACACCGGGGACACACCTGGGGACACACCCGGGACACACCCTCCCCCCCTCTTTTTGCCGTCAACCCGTCAGGAACACAGAAAGATGGGCATTTTTTTCAAATTTATCCGTCAATTTGCCGTCATTTATCCGTCAGGCATCCGTCAGGTGCGACTTGAAGCCGTAAGAGTTCACTGCCGTGATATCCATTACGACAACTTGCCTCGCGCCACCGACGCCGAACTCCTCCAGTCCTACCGCCAATCCGATGCCGTCCTCTACCGCGAACTGCTCGAAAATCTTGCATGAGGACAAGCCTTATCCCTTGAACATTTCATTTGCCGGGTGCTCGATAAAACCGGACGCTGCCGTGACTGCGGCCAACAAGTTGCCCAGAACCAGCCCTGAAATGCGGCATATCAATCCCGTGACAGAATATCATGTTCATTTTCGGTTCACCATTTCGGCTCGGCCGGACTATTTACTGGGAGGATCGTGGGATGGACTACACACAGGCCTCCTCTCCCCAGCCCTCTCCTCCAGAGGAGGAGAGGGTTTCTGTCCCCTTCGGAAGGGGAGAGGGAGAAGCATTGCCAGATTAGAGGCGTAGTTCATGTTACGGACTCCTCAGTAAATTTCCGGGAACCCAACGGCTCCCTCGCGCATCTCACGTCAAATGGAACCTGGCTCGCCGCCGGATAGACAACCAAAAGGACCGAACATTAAGAAAGGTATTAGCCATGAATGCGCATCTTACAACCAACACCAAACCAATAAACGTCCGCCGCGCGCGGCTGGGCGCTCTTTGCGGTTTGGCTGCTGTCCTGGTGATTTCACTCTCACTGCTGCTGGGGGCCATGCCCGTTCGAGCAGGGTTATCCGGGTTCAACCGTCCTGGGAATATCTTGATCGCCGATCAATTCAATAATCGCGTCATCGAGACTGACCCTGCAGGGAACATCCTGTGGTCCTTCGGCCTTGGCCCCAACGACTTCTCACCCCGCTCGATCATCGGGTGCAACGATTCGCAACGGGTCGGGCCCTTTACCCTCATGGCCGGCACAGGGACCCCGCCGGGTGTCATCCCCCAGGCGCCCGATGGGGCGGTGGACAACCGGGTTGTTCTGGTCGATCCGCGTGGGCGGATTGTGTGGCAGTACGGGCAATTCGGGCAAACCGGCTCCGGCCCGAACCTGCTGAGCACCCCGGTGCAAAACACCTGGCTGCCCACCGCGCATGTCCTTATTACCGACCAGGGCAACAACCGGATTATCGAGGTGAACCTGCGCAAACAAATCGTCTGGCAATATCCAGGCTCAAACAGCACTCCCGCCGACCAGCTCAACAGCCCCAACTCGGCCGAGTTGCTCGAAAATGGCCATATCCTCATCGCCGACGAGAATAACAACCGCGTCATCGAGGTGACCCGCGCCGATGAGATCGTCAGGACCTTTACCGCAGGGGGGACGCTTGGGGCCTGCGCCTTTGCCAGCCGCCTCCCTAATGGTGATACACTCCTGACCGATGCGGGCAACTCCCGCGCCGTCGAGGTGGATGCCCAGGACGCCGTGGTGTGGCAATTCGCCACCGATACCGACCCGATGAGCGTGGCGGCGCCTTTGCCCACCCGGGCAGTGCGGTTGCGCAACGGGGACACCTTGATTAGCGACCAGTTCAATAACCGCGTCGTCCGCGTGAGCGCTGCCGGCGACATCGTTGCCAGCTATGGCCTGCCTTTGGCAGGGGGCGGCGCCATCGGCAACAACGCCGGATACGACCTGCACACAACCCAAAAGGGCCTCTACTCGCCCTATGACGCCAAAGTCGTGGGTGATTACACGGGGCTGACCCCTCCGTTCGATTTCGACCAGGATGCAGACAATTGATTCCGCGCCATGCCGGAGATTGCCGGCTCTCCCTCTCGTCCTTTCGATTTTCCAAGGGTTTGAAGGACGAGGACGAGGAGAGGGCCGGCCATTTTCAAAACGCCTCCTAACAAAAACCCCCTCCCTGGTTTCAGGATCCCAAGGAGCAGAGGGAGATCGGTGTCCGCGGCGCGGTCGCCCAGACGCAATGGCGGTGCGGCGCGCCGCTCCGCAAAGCCCGGCACAAGCTCCGCCCTCGGCTATCGAAGAAAAAACTGAAGAAGCTGGAACTGGCCGAATTCGCTGAATCCAGGCCCCCGCAAGACTGCGTGGGCCAATGGATGGAACCATGTCAAAAAGCGGTTCGTCCGAGCACTCGCGACCAGCGCAGCAATCCAGCCGAGTTTTTCAAGAAACTTTGCAAAGGCGCCTGCCGCGCGCCTTCACCGAGCATGGCGCCATCATGGCGGCGACGGTTCTGAATAGCCCGCCCGCGGTTCAGATGAGCCTTTTCGTCGTCCGGGCGTTTGTCAGGATGCGGGCGGTTTTCAAAGAGCGCGGCGATCTTGCCGAAAAGCTTGCATTGCTCGAAAGCGAACTCAAAACCCGTCTCGACACACGGGAAGCTGCATTGTTGGACGGCATACAGCACATTCTGCGAATCCTCGACCCGCCCAAGATCGAAATCGGCTTCCACGTTAAGGAAGATGCAGTTCCATACAGGATTAAGAGAAGGACCGCCCGCGCATGACGCCTCACGTTTCACCTTTCATTTCCTTGTCGCGCTGGAACAGGGTGGCGGCAGATCATGCCTCAGGTATCACGTTCGCCAGACCTTGAACTTTGGACCTTGGACTTTTGACTTTGATGAAAATCGCCGACCTCCTCAACATTCAGCGCCGCTATCTCCGTTCTGCTCACCTTCAACGGGACTTCCCGGACCCCGCCGCGCTGGATGGCTATATCGTCACTCCGGCTATCAGAGCCAACTTCGACCGCAACCCGTCAGCCCCCATTCTCGCCGGTCCTCATAACCGGCTCGCGCGAACCGCTCTCCCGGGCGCTCTTGGACATGGACAAAAGCAGGGGTTGCCGGAACAAGTGCTCACGCATCCAGATGGTCTTAACCCGCAAGGCCTCCCCGTTTGGTCCGCGCAACGGGTCTCGAATTTCAAAGTAATTGCCGAACTGATTAGTGCCGGCGGGCAGGGCATCCACATACGATAGCCAGGACCGCTTTGGATGTCGTTCCATTGTGACCCGGTCCGCGGAATTCAAGGCCAGAAGGGGCACAACTCCTCGGGGGTTGAGGCCGATGCGCAGTTCCACCCCCTTCTCCAAAGCCCGTTGGTAATTGCCGAAGAACTGCCTCACATCCGCTCACCCGGAGGAGGCCGTTGCGAGCACGCGCGCGCAGAGCACTTCGTCTTCGCGGAGCGGCTCGAGGGCCGATTCAGAAACCGCCGTAACGGCGATGGTATCCCCCAGGGCGTTGAAGACCTCGATGGAATAGCCCTCAGTACCATTGCGCGCCACATGGTGCTCGACAAGCTTGACGATGTCGCCCCGTTGCAGGCGGTGCTCCGGCAGGTCGGCCGTCAGAACGGCGTCGGTGTAAAGTTCGAACTTCATGGCATCTTCGTCTTGTCCGGAAGCAAGGTATTGAAACGAGTGGCTTCTGACAAGTGCTCACGCATCCAGATGGTCTTCACCCGCAAGGCTTCCCCGTTTGGTCCGCGCAATGGGCCTCGAATTTCAAAGTAATTGCCGAACTGATTAGTACCGGCGGGCAGGGCATCCAGCGGCAATATCTGCGAGAGGAGATCCTGACGCAGGAGTGCCGCCGTTGCGGGCGTGTAACCGGCTCGCGCGAGAAAAGCCGACTTGTCCGCCCGGGCCTGCGGCACCAGGAGGTAGTGAGTCAGTTTCTCAAACGGAACGTCGCTGTCGAGCGGCAACTTCACAAGTGGAAGAATCCTATAGTTCACGAAATTCTCAATGCCGGATGTGAAAGGGAAAATGGGACTTAACACAAGGGGCGGTCTAAAAGCGTCAGAGGTACTGGCGCAGTCCACGACGCTTGGCGCGGACTGGCGCCAGAGAGCGGACTGGCGCCAGAGAGCGCGGCAGGGGGAGCCTTGTGCCAACGTTGCTGTATCCTGTTGGGGAGAGGTTTCGGGGGCATGAGTCTCGAAGTGACGGCTCAGGACGCAAAGATGCAGGTTCAGCCGTCCCTTCGGGACTATGGCTGCGAGGTTCCCACCCCAACGCTGAAGCGTTAGGCTATTGTCGGATGTCCCTCCGGGACGTGAAGTCGGATCCCAAATCCCGGCAAGCCTTGAGCTGCTTGATCAAAGTTGTCCGAACGACACTTTCTTCGGATGCATCGGCAGGACCGAAGGCGACCCCCCAAACCCACGGATACTGCGGTCGTCTCCAAGCGCTCAGTTGGCTGTTGGCTGCGCGTCACGCACGGTGAGATGCGCGACCCGGCTCAAGGCCATCGGCTCCTTCACGCCGGGAACGGGTGTAAACCTGAAATTATCCAAGGTCAATTGTTCGACTCTATCGGCCATCAACACCGGGCGCACATCGTCGGCGGCGACACTCAGGCGAACATCTTCAACGGTCAGGTGCTGGACGTTGCGCGCGTAGAGCCCCCAGGCGGGCAAACGGCGCGCATCGGCCCCCGGCTTTTTGACAGACTCGAGGCCCTGCCGTTGCGTGCCGCCGCCTGCGAACTCAATGCTCGCGTCGCGCACGACCAGGTTGGTTATCGGAGCATCAGACCAGCTTTCCACCGACAAGGCCGAGCGGTAAACCCCGGTTGCGTTCAAGCCTGAGATGGTTATCCGGTTCACGGGGTTTCCGGGTTTTGTCCATATAGTGACCGGCGAGGCGACGTCATGCATGGTATTGCCGGACAGCAGCACGTCATCCAGCAGTCCCTCGGTCCTGTCCCAGGCGCCCGGTTGCAGAATGATGCCACTGAGCATGTTGGTGCGACCCCCAGTGCGATGCGGCCTTTGGCCGGGGCCGTAGAACAGGCACCGGTCCACGATGAGCCGTGTCGCGGGGCCAATGAGCCGAATCCCATTGCAAGAGGAATTCAGGACACAGCCCGAGATCAGCACGTTATCCCAGTAACGTCCCGCTATCGAGTCATCGCCGGTATAAAACTGGCAGCCGATTATACTCACATGATGGCACCAACGCTTCGGCGCGCCGCGGAAGTGTACGCCATCCCAGCCGCCCGCAATTTTAACGTTGCGGATATCCACATCGTCACTGGCTTCAAAAAAGACGGCATAGTTGGCGGCATCGACAATGGAGAGGTCCCGCAAACTGAAGCCGCGGACGTTGACCAGGACGATGGCATGAGGTCCTCGCATGTGCTCTTCACCAGTCGGATCAAACACCTTGTGCCCGTCAATAGTACCGAACCCGGCAATTGCGATATCCTGGAGGTTTTCACCGACAATCAAGCCCCGATGCCATTTGCCCCATTTCGCCTCGGGCATGAACGAGGGCACCTGCGGCTGCTGGTATAAATCCAGGTTGGTGGCGCCGAGCAAGGTCGAGCCGGCAGCCAAAAAAAGTGTCACATGATTCATCAAATGAATCGTGCCAGAAAGGTATCGGCCAGCGGGAACAAGCACCTGGCCGCCGCCGGATTGGGAGCATTGCTGGATTGCCTGGTTAATGGCAGCCGTGTCCAGGGTCACTCCATCACCGGCTGCGCCATAGTCACGCACATTGAAGGTGTTGCCCGGAGCGGCTGAAGCGGAAGAAAGGACCGCCAGCAGGGAGAAAAAACTCATTGGCAAAAACCGGCGTTGTCGTTTTGGGGCAGTGCTCATGGGCCGGAAATTTCAGGAGGCCGCATAGGCGGGTGTGGTGGAACCGGACGCAAAGCGGTACCAGGCCTGCAAGATGAGCAAGACCTTCTGGGCCTTGGTCAGGGCGGTCGGCTGCGGAGCAAACACCTGGAAATGCTGGCGTTCGAGTTTGGCCAGCAAACGCCAATAAACCGAGCCCATCAATTCTGCCGCCACCATCGCCCGGCGGTCTGCCGCCGGAAGGGTATCGCGCGCCAGTTGGTAAAAATGACGCGCCCGCTTGCCCACGCTCGATGCCAGCGCATGAAAACGCTCGGAGTATTCGAAACGCAGGATTTCCTCGGGGCGAACCTGAAAGCGGTCCAGTTCCGATAAGGGCAGGTAAATGCGCCCGCGCTGGGCATCGGAGCGGACATCGCGCAGGATGTTGGTTAATTGCAGGGCCTTGCCCAGGTAGATGGCATAATCGCGGCAAGCCGGGTTGGAATAGCCGAAGATTTCGATGCTTAACAGCCCCACGGCGGAAGCGACGCGGTAGCAATAGAGCTCGAGTTGCTCGTAATCGGAGTAGCGCCGGGTGGCCAGGTCCATCTCAACACCCTGCAAGAGCGCATCGAAATACTCGAAGGGCAACTGGTAGGTGTGAACAATCGGTTGGAGTTCGCGGTTGACGGCGTATTGGGGCGTTTCGCTCCCGCAGGCCCGGCGCAGGTCGGCCCGCCAACTTGCCAGCTCGGTTCGGCGCTCTTCGACGGGACGGTTTTCGTTATCGGCGATGTCGTCCACCTCGCGGCAGAAGGCATAGAGCGCGGACATCCCTTCGCGTTTGGGTTTGGGCAGCAGCACAAAAGCCAGCGCGAGGTTTGAAGCGCTCTTGCGCGTGATCGCTCGGCTCTCTTGCATGACTCAGCCTATAGCTCTGCCCGGGGCCAATGACAAGGCCAGTTCCAAACCTTTGTCTTAGGAATGCTCAAACTCATGGCAAGGGCTCGGAGCGGTTCTGGGAGCGCAGGGGTGGCAGACCGCCGGTCTCAGCCAGCGTCGGGTTACGCGGGCGATGCTCGCGCCGTCGTCGGCGACGCCGCCGATGGTGGCGGCCAGAGGCCTCGCCCGGCTCGCTGGGAGGCGAATCGGAAGCGGCGGCTGGCTCAGCGGAGTCCTCTTGATGGCGATGATGGTGATGGTGATGATGTGAATGGTCCCGATCACGTTTGCGAAAATAGGCAGCCCAAATCAGAACCAACACTGTCAGAACGACAAGCACACCCAAAATAATGAGGATGTCGCGCGCGCCGGTTTTATGCCAGGGTTGCGGCACCAATTCCGGCAGGATGTCCTGGGCGAAGAAGGGAAGAAAAAGGTTCATGGGGTTTTTAGGGGCGCACCGGCCTGCTCATCGTCCTCGATACCGCCAACGATGTTGAGGCGCTGCATCCGATAGCGTAGCGCATGACGGCTGATTTTCAATTGATCGGCCGTTTTGGCCAGGTTGAAATGATTCTGCTCGAGTAACATCGCAATGAGTTCCCGCTCATGGGCTGACATCATTTCGTCCAGCGACCCCCCCGAGACAGGACGCGGTGGAGCGGTTTTGTGCAAGCGGGCCTCGAGCTGGAAATCGGGCAGGCTGTTGGGTTGGATTTCGGGCGTGCTCTCGAGGATCAGCGCCCTTTCGATCACGTTGCGCAGCTCGCGCACGTTGCCTGGCCAATGGTGCGACAATAACTTGTGCTGCGCCGGCCGGGAGACTCCATGCGTGGCCTTATTCATGGAAACGCCGAAGCTCTTGAGAAAATAATCTGCCAGCAGCAGGATGTCATCGCCGCGATCACGCAGGGGCGGCAGGCGGACCTGGACGACATTGAGGCGATGAAAGAGGTCTTCACGGAACTGGTCCTCAGCGATAGCCCGGATAATGTCGCGATTGGTGGCGGCTATTAGGCGCACATTGACTTTGAGCTCGACCGTTCCTCCCACACGCGTAAAAGTGCCGTCTTCGAGGAACCGCAGCAGCTTGGCCTGCAAGGGCCGGCTCATATCGGCTATTTCATCGAGGAAAATCGTGCCTCCATCCGCCTCTTCGACCCGGCCAGGCTTTTGTTTCAGGGCGCCAGTGAAAGCCCCTTTTTCATGGCCAAACAGTTCGCTCTCGAGAAGGGTCTCAGGGATAGCGGCGCAATTAATGCGGACATAGCTGGCCTGGCTGCGCTGGCTATGGGTGTGCAGGGCGCCGGCTACCAACTCTTTGCCGGTGCCGCTCTCGCCCAGGACCAGGACCCGGGCATCGGTTGGGGCGAAACGCTCAATCAACTGGCGCAGCTCGCGGATTTTCTCGTTTTCACCGATGATTTGCTCGAGCCGGCAGGTCTCAGTAGCGCGCGCCCGGAGCTGGGCGTTTTCCTGCAAGAGGCGGTAGCGCTCCTGGCACCGTGCCACGGCATGGAGCAATTCCTCCGGAGCGAACGGTTTAGGCAGGTAATCAATGGCGCCAGCTTTGATGGCTTCAACGGCGAGCTTGGGGGTGGCGTAGGCGGTGATCATCAGCACCGGCAAGTCCGGCCACTGGCTGCGCGCCTTTCCCAGGAACTCATAGCCGCTCATCCCGCCCAGGCGCGCGTCGGTGATGACCATAAAGAATTCCTCGTGGGCCATGAGCACCAGCCCTTCCTCGGCTGATTCGACCAACCGCACTGCGTAGCCTTCATCGCTCAAAACCGTCTTGAGCGACGCGCGCATATTCTTCTCGTCGTCCACAACGAGCACGGGTGGGACCTTCGGGTTCATCAGTTGCTTTTGGCCAGGCGTATCAGCGTTTTGGCAGGGAATAGTAAAACGAACCGAGCCCCTTTTCCAAGCCCGGATTCGACCCGCACCCTGCCCCCATACAGCTCGACGTTGTGCTTGACGGAAGCCAGTCCCAGACCGGTGCCATTTTCTTTTGTGGTGTAGTAGGGCTCAAAGATGCGGCCCTGTTTGTCTGGCGCAATCCCAGGGCCGTCGTCTTGAATGGAGACTTCGATCGAGTGATCTCCATGGCATCGGGCGCTAACGCGCACATTGCCGCCGGTCGCCAGGAGGGCTTCGCGGGCGTTTTGGAGCACGTTAATGAAAGTTTCGGATGCATGCCGGCGCAGCATCAGGAGCGGTGGAAAGTAGGGCCCGTAATCGCGATGGACCCGGATGGGAAAGCGGGCCGCCGGAGGGAAAACCCGCTCGATGGCATGGTCCAATTCGTCCAATACGTCCAATTTTTCCACATGGCCCTCGCTTAACTGGGCGTACCCCATGACCTCGGTCACGATTCGATCGGCGCGCTGGACTTCTTCCTGGATCATCTCAATCTGCTCGATGGCGGCGGGCTTGCCTTCCTTAAGGCCGCGCTGAAGGGAATAGGCGGCATTATTGATGATGGCCAGGGGGTTTTTAATTTGATGGGCGAACTCGGCGGCTAAACGGCCTGCTGAATGCAGTTGGACTTCGCGCACGGCGAATTCCCTGGCCTCTTCCTCAGCCTGGCGCTGACGTTCCAGCAGCACCTGCACGGCGTAACAGCCGAAGGTCATTAATAGCAGCAGCACCAGGCGAAGCAACAACGGCTCGGCGGGATTATCCACTGCCCAGAGGTCGAGCACTTTTTGGAGCGTCACGTCGAGGTTTTTGGCTATAAACGAATCGATGGCCCCAGCCAGCACGAAGCAGGTGCTCAAGGTCAAATTGAGCAGCAGTTGCGATGTGGCGCGAGGAACGCTCACGGCGCTGCGCACGATCAGTCCAAGAAAAAGCCAATACAGCGAGCTGTTATAACCCCCGGTCACCAGGGTCAGGACCCCCAGGAAAATCCCGTCCACCAGGCTCATGGCAAAGACCAACCGCTCAATGATGACCAGTCGCAATCGGCGCGCGCCCAACAACAGGGCTGCGGCGAAAATGGCGTTCATGAAAACGTAGATCAAAAAGAAATAGCGCGCGGCGTCTACGGACACCTCCAAATCGGTTGAGGTATCCTGAATCCAGCGGGTGAAATAGAAGTACCGGAACAAGATGGCGATGCCGGCGGCTTTGATGGGCAGGACGATGTCACGTTCCATCATCACGATCCGCTTCAGGACCTGAGCGCTCTCAGGCGGGGCTATCTTGAGCATCCCAATAATCCGCTCGAAAAGATTGCCCACGGCTCCCAACACTCTGGCAAGGCGGCTTCTCCGGCGCGGATTGAGCGCCTCCAGATCGAGAGCGGTCCTGGGGACCCGGGTGGCCGGGGGGGTGACCTGGGTTGGTTCAGAGCTATTCATGTTGGGCTCGATGCGGAGCGTGTCTGCGGCCCGAAGGCGAAGCGGGCTTAGTTACTTTTCCCTCAATAATTCCAATGCGCGCCCGACGACCTTTTCTACGGGCCACAACCGACCCAAACCTTCGTAGCCGCACGATAACAATCCCTCTTCGGGGCCGATAAACTCTGCGCCCCAGCCTTTCAGCGTTGCGACATGCTGCTGAGTGGCCGGGTGGAGCCACATTTTACCGTTCATGGCCGGGGCAATGAGGGTCTTTGCTTTAGAATTCAGGGCCAGCGCAATGCAACTGAGAGCATCGTTGGCCAGGCCCAATGCCAGCTTAGCTATCGTATGAGCTGTCGCCGGCGCGATGAGCAGCAAGGCCGCTGTGTCCGCCAGTTCGATGTGCGCCGGTTTCCAGTCCGCCTCTTCGTCGTAAAGGTCCGTAATGACCGGGTGGCGGGACAATGTTTTGAATGGCAACGGGGTAATGAATTCGAGGGCATCGGCGGTCATGACCACATGAACTTCACAACCTTCTTTCGTCAGTTGGCTGGCAACCTCGACCGCTTTGTAGGCTGCAATCGAGCCCGATACGCCCAAGATAACATCGGCCTTTTTCATTTAAAAATCCGGCGGTCGCTCGCGCGTTGTGCGCATCTTCTCCGATTCGATGATGGCGAGCATCCGCCGCAGGTCCTCATTTACTTTCGAGCTGATCAGCAAATAATCGAAGTGCTTCCATTGCGCAATTTCCTGGCGGGCAACCCCCAGCCGCTTTTGAATGGCAGCCGCCGAGTCGCTCCCGCGCCGGCGCAGGCGTTCTTCGAGAATGTCGAGCGAAGGCGGGGTTAAAAAGACCGAGACCAACGCCCGCTTGAGCTCGGGCTCTTGCCCGGCTTTTTCCTGGATGGTCGCCGCGCCCTGCACATCGACCGTGAGCAGAACGTCTTTGCCTTGGCGCAACTTGCCCATCACCTCGGCCTTCAATGTGCCGTAACTGTTGCCGTAAACAGTGGCATGTTCGAGGAAATTGCCTGCCTGAACGCGTTTGAGAAAGGAGCCGGCATCCAGGAAATAATAATCCACTCCATCGCGTTCACCAGGGCGCGGAGACCGGGTGGTGCAGGTCACCGCGCGAGTCAAGCCGGGGCGGGAGGCCATCAATTGCTGGCAAAGAGTAGTCTTGCCCCCGCCGGATGGGGCCGACAGCAGGATGAGCAATGGACTGGTGGGTGGCGCCGTCGCCGGCATTCGCTCTTCGCGCGTTGTTCGTGCTTCAAGGCTCATCATTCAACGTTCTGAGCTTGCTCACGAAACTTCTCCAGCTCGGCTTTTAACGTGACCACCTCGCGCGAGATGCGGCTGTCGTTGGCTTTGGAACCGATGGTGTTGACTTCCCGGTTCATTTCCTGGGCCAGGAAATCCAGAGTCCGCCCGACCGGCTCGCGCGCCTTGCGGCAATCATCGAATTGCCGGAAGTGGCTCTGGAGCCGGATGAGTTCTTCCGAGATGTCCGAACGGTCGGCGAAGAAAACGACCTCTTTGAGGAGGCGCTCGTCCTGCTCGCCAGGGGCTTGGAGGCCGGCCGTTTTGATGCGTTCGAGCAGTTGCTCGCGGTAACGGCGGGCGACGGCGGGGGCATGTTTCTGGACGCGCGCGGTGGCTTTGCGCATGTTGCTGATGCGCCGTGCCAAATCCTGTTCCAAGTGCTCGCCTTCCCGCTCGCGCATCCGGACCATGGCCACGAGGGCTTTTTTAAGAGATTTCTGCACAGCCGGCCAGAAGTCCTCTTCCTCGACAATCTCTTCATCGGTCTGGAAGACGCCCGGGGCGCGGGCCAACTGATCGAGGGTTACGGGACCTGGAAGCCTGAGCTGGCGGGAAAGGCGATTGAGTTCCCTGGCATAAGCCTTGGCCAGCGGAATATTCAGATGCATCCGGGCCGAGAGATTGCTTCCACCGGCGTGCAGGGCAACCCGCACATTGAGCCGCCCGCGGGCAATGTAATGGTTGATCAGATCGCGAATCTGCGCCTCGAGCATCTCCATCTCCCGCGGCAAGGCAACCGAGATTTCACTCTGCTTTCGGTTCACAGAACTGAGTTCGACGGTGATCTTGAAGCCGTTCTGGGAACAGTCTCCGCGCCCGTACCCCGTCATTGATTTCATCGATTAAAATATGCTGAAAAAAGCGGCGGCAGGCGAACAAAATTTCTGCGGCAAAAAGGCTGGTGAGAACCCTGGCAACTGGGATACTACTCAACACATGAACGTCAATAGCCCTCAAGGACCGCCCTGGGCCTCATGCCGGCCAGCGTGTTCTGTCGGGCTGGAGGGCCATCCATGAGCCGGGTGCTGGTTGTGGATGATGACCCGCTTGTCCTGAGGATTTACCGGGATGGTTTGGCGCGCCACGGCTTGGAGGTGGATATCGCCGGAGACGGCCTGGGGGCCGTCAGGCAGGCGCGCGCTGCCAGGCCCGATGTCGTCGTGCTCGACCTGATGATGCCGAGATTCACCGGGATGGAGGTGCTCAAGGTGTTTCGCGACGACCCGGAACTGGCGCAACTGCCGGTCATCATTCTTTCCAGCTCGCACATGGATGACGAATTGGGCAACGCTGGCGCAACGGGCCCTAAACGAGCGTTGCTCAAGAGCCAATGCACCCCTTCGTTGTTGCTCAGTGCCATTAAGGACGTGCTGGCCGAGCACAGCGCGGCTGCGGGCTTAGCTCCAAAGCCAAAGGCAGTCCGTGCTGCCCCTGCGGTTTCCTCGCGGGATTCAACCACTCAATCTGCGCAGCCGCTGGGAACTGTGCCGCCTCGTCGAGCGGACACCGCCTCAAACCCGGAAACCACTGCCGCGCGAATGGATTTCCTTTCCAACGGGCCGGTCATTTGCGGCGCATTACGGACCTTGTTCGAGGTCTTCAACGGCGCGCGCACCGATGCGGAACGCGCGCTGCGGCTGCAAGACCTGGCGCGCAAGGTGCATTTTGTATGGGTCTCATCTGCGATGACTAAATGCCATTTGCTGGCCGAGGTGGCCGGGGTTCTCGAGGCATTGCTCCTGCGGTTCACCGACGCGGCCGCTCTGATTACCCCATCGGTGATACGCACGATAACCGCCGCGCTAAGTTGTTTCGATCTGCTCTTTCGGGATGCAAAAAACGCCACTCTGGATTTAAAGGGAAAATTCCAGGCGCTGGCGGTCGATGACGATCCTTTGTCTAACCGGCTGGTGATTTCCTCGCTCAAACAGGTGCACATAGAAACCCGCAGCACACCGGACCCTTTCACGGCCTGGCGCTGGCTGAACGAGCAGCATTTCGACCTCGTTCTGCTGGACATCGAGATGCCGGGGCTCAATGGGCTGGAATTGGGCCGGCGCTTGCGGGCCTTGCCCGCCTATGAATACACGCCGGTTATTTATGTCACCAGCCATGGCGGCTTCGAAAACCGGGCGCGGGTGCTCAAGAGCGGGGGCGACGATGTCATCGGCAAACCAATCCTTTCCCAGGAACTAGCCCTCAAGGCCATCATCCATTTGGTGCGCCGGTGTTGCCAACCCTCTCAAACCGGCCAAAGCGAAGCGCCAGGCTCGGCAGCACCAGCAAGTTGAGCAAAGTGGAGGTAACCAGTCCCCCTAGAATGACAATCGCCATCGGGCCTTCGATCTCACGCCCTGCCTCGCCCGAGCCAATGGCCAGCGGCAGCAATCCCAGCCCCGTTACGGTCGCCGTCATCAGGATGGGCAATAGCCGCTCGGAAGCACCGCGCAAGGCCGCCTCATGTCCCCAGCTCAAACCTTCCTCCCGAACAAGGTGTTCGAAATGCGAAATCATCATGATCGAGTTGCGCAACGTGATGCCAAAGAGGGTGACAAACCCAACCAGCGAACCGACCGAGAGCAGACCGCCGGTAGCAAATACGGCGAGCACACCACCGACCAGCGCGAAGGGCAGGTTGGCTAGTATCAGAAGGACACTGCGCGCTGAGCCGAACAGAACAGCCAATAGCAGGATAATGCCCGCCCCTGCCAGAAGCGAATGGACCAGCAGTTGGTGTTTGGCCTGTGATTCCGCCTCGGCAGACCCGCTGTAAACTACGAAAACACCAGGAGGCATCGAGACCCGAGCCTGGATCTGCCTGCTGGCTGCCGCCGCAAATGACGCAACGTCCCGGCCTTGGACATTGCAAGTGACCTGTTGCAACCGCTGGGCGCCCTCATGGATGACGCGGTAGCGGCCATCGCCTGGAGTCACCTCGGCCAATTCCCGCAGCGGCACCGCCGTTCCTCGGGCATTGCGCAGCAGGAGCGAGCCGATGGTCTCTGGGCTTTGCCGAGCATCCTCGGGCAGGATCACAACGACATCGAACACCCTCTTGCCCTCGTAAAGCTGTGACACGATTGTCCCCTGATAGGCTGTCTGGAGGTCTTCCATCACGTTGACCGGCTCAAACCCGTATTGTAACAGGCGCTCGGGCAGCAACCGAACGGTCATTTCTGGCAACCCCGGTTGCGCCTCGATATTCACATCGACCGCGCCAGGAACCCGCGTCAGGACCTGGCGCGCCTCGGCCGCCTTTTGATCCAGCGTGTCCAGGTCATTGCCGAAAATATCCACCACGAACTCAGCCGTCGTGCCAGAAATGGTTTCTTCCATGCGTTCAGCGAGGAACGACATGACCATGAAGGATAACCCCGGAAATTCACCAAGGGTTCGGCGGATTTGTTCTTGCACCCGCTCCTCTTGTTCTCCTTTTACTGGCCGCAACTGCACGTGCAATTCGCTGTAGTTAACACCAAAGGTGTCCTCGCCATTTTCCGCACGGCCAGCCTCTTGCGAGACCGAAAGGATATTGGTGTTCTTCAACAGGTCATCGGTTACCAAATCGCCCAGCCGTATCGATTCGGCCAGCGAGGTCCCCGGGACCGAGGCCATGTGCAGAATGTAATGGCCTTCGCGGAATTGGGGCAGAAACTCCCCGCCAAAAAAAGGCAAGGTCGCCAAGGCAGCCACGCATAGAAGCAGGGCTATACCGATGAGGAGCCAGGGATGGCGGCTCGCCCCTTCGAGCCAGCGCCGGTGCCAGCCTTTGAGGAAGCGGACATGGCGCGCTTCCTCGTGGGGTGTGACTTTGGAAAAAAGCACGTAACAGAGGGCGGGAGTGAGCGTAAGCGCCACACCCAGCGACGCTATGGTGGCCAGGATAAAGGCGATGCCTAAAGGAGCGAACAGCCGGCCTTGAACTCCGCCCATGGTGAGGATTGGCACAAAGACCAGCGCCACAATGAACGTCGCATAAACCACTGCGCTGCGCACTTCCAACGAGGCATGGAGCACGACTTGAAATAAGGATTGTGGCTGAGTCAGCGTCGAGTTTTCTCGAAGCCGGCGCAGAATGTTTTCCACGTCGATAATGGCATCATCGACCACCACCCCGATAGCGATGGCGAAGCCGCCAAGGGTTATGGTGTTGATGGAGACACCTTGCCAATTCAGGACAATGACCGCTGCCAGAAGCGAGAACGGAATCGAGACGAACGAGACAAAGGCGGTGCGCAGGTCGAGCAGAAACAGAAACAGCACGATGGCCACCAACCCCCCGCCTATCAGCAACGAACGGTCCACGTTGCTCAGCGAGGTCTCAATGAAGCCGGCGGGACGAAACAGGCTGGCATTCAAATCAATGTGTTCAGCCGCCAATGCCGCTTTCATTTGCTCCAAAGCTTTATCCAGGGCGCGGGTGACCACCATGGTGTTGGCCTGATATTGGGCATAGACCAGCAAGACAACCCCGGGCCGTCCGTTGAACTGGGCGTCGCCAAACATAGGCGCCGAGGCCTCGCGCACATCGGCCACGTCTTTGAGGCGCACACTCAACCCGGCATGCGGTACCAGCACGACTTCCCCAAGCTGCTGCGGCGTCAAAGCCTGGCCAACCGTACGCAGCACGATGCGCTGGTTTGTGGTCTCAAAATAACCGGCGCCGCGCACGCCGGTCGCTTCTCGCGCGGCGCTCAGCACGTCTTCCAGTGATAACCCATAAGCTTGGAGCCGATCGGGCTTGGGCTGGATTTGAAGCTGGCGAATCGTTCCCCCGAATGTATCCACCTTGGCTACGCCGGGGACGCTTAACAGATAGGGACGAAAGGTCCAATCGGCAAAGGTGCGCAAATCCATGGCCGTCCGGTTGGATGAACTCAGGCCCATGACCATTGTCAGGCTCGTCGATGAGGTCAACGGCCCCATCCGGGGTGGGCCGGTCCCTTGCGGCAGACGGCTGACGGCTTCACTGAGCCGCTCGGTGACCATCTGGCGCGCGCGGAAGATGTCCGTCTCTGGCCGGAACACCAGCGTAACGACGGACAAGCCCTGGATGGACTGGGACCGGATGACCTGCAAGCCAGGTGTTCCGTTCAATTCCGTTTCAATCGGAACAGTAACCAATTGCTCGACCTGCTCGGAGGATAATCCCGGCGCTTCGGTCTGAACAACGACTTGGGGCGGGGCGAACTCGGGGAACACATCCAGCCGTGTGCGCTCGGCAACGTAAAGGCCGTAGGCGATCAGAACAGCGCCCAGGGCGATCACCACTCCGCGATGGCGCAACGAGAACTGGACGAGATGCTTCAGCATGGAACAGCGTGCTTTCCGCGCAGTCAGTCGCCGATCTTGATTTGCTTCTTGCGCTCTTCGGAGAGCAAATCCTGGGCGCCAATAACCACCACCCGCTGATTCGTGTTCAAGCCATTTGTAACAAACCAGCCCCCCGCGGCAGGGTAGTCCAGGACAATCTCCTGCCGCTCGAAGTTCGTTGGGGCGGTTTGCACATAAATCCAGGCGCGCGCATCGGAACGTACCAATGCGGCATCGGGGATAAGCACCCCGGAATGCGCAGCCCCGGGCAATTGCAAGAATCCGATCACCGCCAGGCCAGGCGCGAAGCCAGCAACCGCATTGGTTGATAGAAACAGGAAGCCTTTACCCTGTAACTGAGGATCAGTCGTAGTTGCCGGGCCTAAAAAACGAGCCGCCACCGTTTCGCTCTTCCCGGGCAGCAATAGTCGCGCGCCCGTGGGAGCCTGGCTCAAAGGCTCGGCGGCCGGCAGGTCGAGGCGCACCAGGACGCTCTGGAGTTTGGCAAGTGATTGAATCAGCGACGGCAGGTTGGTTTGAGCCGCAATGGGTTGGCCCCAGGTGGACAGGAGTTGCTGTTGGGCAGTCTGGAGGGCGATCTGGTCGTGCTCCATTGTTGCCTGAGCGGTTTCCAGCGCTTTGGCGGAGGCATTGCCGCCCTGTTGGAAAAGCGCATCCAGCCGTCGATATTCCTTTTGTGAGGCATCAAGAGCCGCTTTGGCCGAGGCGACGTCATTAGCTAGTACGATCAGCGACGCCGGTTCCAAGACTCGGCCATAGGCTTTGAGCTCGAGCGGCTGTGTAGCGGGCTGAAGCGGGGCTGTTTGAATGGCGATAAGCTTTTGGGAAGCCAGGTCCAGGTTGATAATCGCCTGGCCATTGGCGCCACGTCCGACCCTGGACGGCGAAGCGATTGCTTGGTCCTCATCTTCGTCTTTAGGCTGATGCTGCTTCATCGGCCGCAAGTAGCCATAGGTCGCGGCTGCGATTACCGCCACCAGAACAACAGCAAGAATGGCTTTGCCTTTCACGACTTGGTTTTAGGTTGTGCGGCTTTGGCTCCGAGCAGCAGCCGGAGCAGGTAATAGATCGTAGGTGTTGCAACAAGGGACAGCAGCACCGAAATGCACAACGCTCCAATAACCGCTATGGCCAATGGCCGCAGCATGTCTGCCCCACTCCCAATCCCCCAGGCCAGCGGGAACATCCCCAGCGCCGCCGCCAGCGAGGTCATGAGCACCGGTCGCAAGCGGCGATGGCCCGAATTCACCAGGGCATCTTCGAGACTCTGCCCCTGGCCCTGGAGGTGTTCGACAAAATCCAGCATGAGAATGCCGTTCTTAGCCACAATCCCCACGCCAATAATGGCGCCCAGATACGAAACGATATTGAGTGTGGTGCCCGTCAACCACAAGGCCGCCACCGTACCGAACAGGGCAAGAATGGCGCCGAACACAATGGCAACCGGCTCGTAAAACGAGCGAAACTCAATCAGAAGCACGGTGAAAATGAGCAAGAGCGCCAGCACCAGGACCATCAGCAGGTTCTTAAAGGACTCCTGCTGCTGCTGGTATAGACCGCCATACTGAATCGAGCCGGGCGGCAGCCATTTGGCCTTAGCCAGCTTGGCTTGGATTTCCTTCATCGCGCTGCCCAGATCGCGGCCTTCCAGCCGTGCGGTTACCGCGATGTCCTGGCGGAGGTTTTCCCGGTCCAGTTCCACCTGGCTTGGCTCCTGGACCACATCAGCCACCTCGCCCAGGCGCACGAGGTCGCCTGCTGGAGTCCTCAGGGGCAGACCTGGCAATTGGCTGATGCGGCCCACGTCATTGGTCTGGTCGAGCACACGGATATTCATGATGTGATCTCCTTCAAGCACATGCGAGGAGAGCCGCCCGAGCATGGCTGTGTTGACGGCTGCCGCGATGTCGTCCGCCGTCAGCCCAAATCGTTCCGCATCCGCATGGCGCACGCGAAGGTTCACCGAGGGGCCGGTCTCGGTCAAACCGTCAAAGGTGTCCACCACACCGGCAACGGATTTGATTTGCCCCTCAACCTGAGGAGCGATTTGCCGCAGCCATTGCAGGTTTGGCGAGAAGATTTTGATCTGAATGGGCTCGGGCGTCAGCGCCAAATCCCCTACAAGGTCCGATAAGATTCCCGGAAATTCCCAGCGCATGTCCGGAAGCTGTTGATTGAGCAGGTGGCGCATTTCGGCGATGACTTCATCGGTTGGGTGTTTCCGGTTCGGTTTGAGTTTGACCAGGAAATCACCGCGATTGGGCTCGGTAATGAACAGCCCCAGTTGCGTCCCGGTGCGTCTTGAATAGCTTTCCACATCTGGGTTGGCCCGAAGCAAGGCCTCGGCCTCGTCGAGTTGGCGCGAGGTTTCCGTCAGGCTGGTCCCCGGCGGAGCGTTATAATCGATAACAAACCCGCCTTCATCGAATTCGGGCAGGAAATCCGAAGCCAGCCCCTGGTAAATAAAAAAGCCCACCACGCCAATGAGGACGCAGGCCAGCAGCGTGAGGTACCGATGGCGCAGCGCCGCGCGCACTGCCCGCTCGTAAATCCTCAAAACTCGCCTGAGAACGAACCCGCCCTCTATTGTCTCCGAGGGGTGCTCACCGGGCTTGGTTTTCGGCTCGCGAATGAACCAGGCCGCCAGGGAGGAAGTCAGCGTAATGGCCAGCACCAATGATGTCAGAAGTGACACCACCATCGTCAGGGCCAGGGCGCGGAAAAAAACCCCGGTGATTCCTACCAGGAAAGCCAGCGGAATGAACACAACCACCGGAGTCAACGTCGAGCCAACCAACGGATGAAAAATCTCAGCAATCGCCTCCTGGATGCCTTCCAGCCGTGGCCGCCCGGCCGACACCTTCGCATACATCGCCTCGACGACCACGATGGCATCATCGATGACCAGGCCGATTGCGGCGGCGATGCCTCCAAGCGTCATGAGGTTGAAGCTCATGTTGACGAACTTCATCGCCACCAAGGTGATGAGCACCGTGATGGGAATCGCCACGATGGCCGTCAGCACGCTTCCCCAGTTCTTGAGGAAGAAAAAGAGAATCGCAACCGACAGCAGGAGGCCGAAGAGAATCGCTTCCCAGACACTGCGCATCGATTCACGCACGAACAAGGATTGATCGTAAAAGAACGCCAGCTTCATGTCCGGCGGCAATTCCTGTCGCAGCTTCGCCATCTCCGCCTTCAATGCATTGGCGATGTCCAGCGTGCTGCCATCGGGCTGGCTCTCGACGTTCAGCAGCACGGCATTTCGCCCCTCGGCCGTCACCACTGTAAACACGGGTTCGGGACCGCGCTGCACGGTTGCCAGGTCTTTAATGCGAACCGGGTGCTCGGTGCTGGCCGCCACGGCGATGTTTTCGATGTCCTCTGCCGTGCGCGCCCGCCCATCGACGGTCGTGAGATAGAGGTGATAATTCTCCTCCATCATCCCGGCAGGGGCGATCAGGTTGTTCTTCAACAGCGCCGTCGTGATGTCCGGCAAGCTGAGGTGATTGGCCATCAAACGCAGTGGATCGACTATCACATGGTATTCCGGAACCTGTCCGCCTACGATTTCCACACGCGCAACTCCCGGTATCTGCAGGAAGCGCGGCTTGAGGTTGTAGCGGGCAGTGTCCCAGAGCGACATCAGGTCGCGTGTGGGGCTGGTCAGGCTGACGCCGATGATGGGGAAGGCCGCAAAAGTCACGCGCGAGACGGTGGTGCTGGCGGTAGCGGGCAACTCGCTGCTGATTTGCCCCAGGCGTCCCAGGACGTACAGCTCGGCCTGGACCATATCGACGTGCCAGTTGAAAAAGACGTTGATTTCGGCCGTGCCGCGCGCGGTAGCCGAGCGCACCGTCACGGCGCCGGGGATTTCCTTCATTGCCTCCTCGATTGGCCGGGTGATGGTGGCCATCATCTCGTCAGCCGGCATGATGCCGTTATCGACCATAATGAACACTCGCGGGAAATTCGTCTGAGGAAAAACCGACGAGGGGGTATTCAGGGCTGAATAAAGCCCCCCCAGGCAGAGGACGGCCGCAATGAAGGTAATGGAAAGCGCATTTCGAGTGGCAAACCGGCCCAGCGGCGAGGTCCTATTGGAGTTCATGGCAGTCTCCAAGCCACTCTCCAGAAAGACAAGAAGGATGCAGCAATTTCCATGTTCAAAACTCTCTCAAGGATTCGCCACCCGAATCTTTGCCTTGGCCGGCAGCCCGTAGGCCCCGACGGTCACCACCGTTTGGCCCGGCTGAAGGCCAGGGGCTTGCACCTCCACCCAACCGTCTTCGCGCAAACCGGTCTTGACCGGGGCCTGCGTCGCCTCACTATCGCTTACCAGGGCAATAACACTTTGGCCATTGGTTCCGCTTACCACACTCTCGGCGGGTGCTGCCAGGCAATCCACGTGCTCCGCCGTTAGGACGCGGAACCGGACGAATTCTCCAGAGCGCATCTGGCCCGTTTCGGGCAAAGCAATCCGCACCATCACCGTCGCGTTGGTGGCATCCACCGCCGGGCTGACATAGGAAACCGAGGCCTTCAAAGGCGGTTGAGTGAGTAAATCCACCGTCTGTCCTGTTTTTAACTCGCTGGCTTCATAGACGGGAATGCTGGATGCAATGACTAAGCGGCTCAGGTCCACCAGGTCGGCCACAGCCATATTGAGGTCCACGGCCTCGCCTGGCCGCACGTACACATGCGTGACCGTGCCGGCCAGCGGCGCCTGGATGTGGAGCAAAGCCAGTTGAGTCTCTGCGGCTGCCAAATCGGCTTTGGCTGCAGCCAACAGCGCTTCAGCATCCTGCAAGCTTTTTGCAGAGGTATTATGAGAGTCAAACAGGGTTTTCTGCCGCTCCGCGGCCTGGCTGGCAAAATCAACGGCCTTGCGTGCGCGCTCCACGGCAACCTGGACGGTGCGCGTATCCAGGGTAAAAAGGAGCGCCCCCTTTTCGACGCGCTGGCCCTCGGCCACGTGGGTCTCAGCTATCACCCCGGCCACAGGGGACGCGATATGCGCTGAAGCCGCAGGCTGGCCATTGCCAGCGGGGGCGGGGGCGACCAACCCGAAGCCCTCGACATAACCATGCAACGTGGTCCGCTTGAGTTGCCCTGTCTGAACGGTGACTAGCGGCGGCGGCGCCGGCTCGGATTCCTCAGACGAAGAGGAGTGGACGACCTTGAGCAACACGTAAAGAGCTGCTCCGGCAACGACCACCGCGATTCCGGAAATGATTTGTTTGCGGCTCATTTCAAAGGGGCGGACTTCGGTTGACCTGGGTTTTTCTCGGTGCTCTGCAGGGCGGCGGAGGAAAGCACCAGCGGGCTCTGCACCGCATCCTCCAACTGGCCGCGCGCCTGTTGCGCCTTATTCAAGGCGTCAAGATTCGATAGGGCGCCCGTGTTGTATTCAACCTCGGCATTGGCCACCGCCAAGGCGTCCACTGCTCCCGCTTGCTCCATGGTACGGACCGATTTCAAACGCTCATTAAGCTCTTTCAGCAGGGCTGCCGCTGTCGTTGATTGCTGCACCGCCGCATCGTATGCGGCCACCGCCCCATCCACCTGGGCTGCGACCTGGGCCTGGACCTGCCGGAATACGGCGGCGGCTTCCGAGCGCCTGGCCTTGGCCTCGGCAATGGGTCCCTGGTTGTGGTTCAGCACGGGCAACGTGACATTCAATCCAATTTGCCACATGTTGTCCCCGGCGCTGCCCGTGTTCCACGCGTAACCCGGACCGATATTGACATCCGGATACTGCTTCGCAATTTCGAGCTGAAGCGCCGATTGGCTCGCCGCGTATTGGGCCAGGGCCATGCGCACGTCCGTCCGGTTCAACAGCGCGGCGCTGCGGACCGAGCGGGCCGTCAACTCGGTGGGAAAGACATCCAGCCCCTTGAAGGACAGAGCGACATCCGCCAGGGCGCTTAAGGGAATGCCTATGGAATCCGCAAGCTGGCTGCGGGCATAGAGGTATTGACGGTAGGCGTCCTGGCCGGACAGACGGGTCGTGTTTAAAGAGATTCGCGCCTGGGTAATGTCATATTCGGATACATTGCCAACTGCAAGCTGGCCTTCGAGAAGCCGCACCACATTGCTCAACGCATTCTCCTGGCGGTCCAGTAGCAGCCTGGTTTCTTGCGCAATATAAAGCCCGAGGAGGTTCATCCTCACTCGGCTGCGGGTCTGCCAGGCGGTGGTGGCAAGATTCCACCGGGCCGCCTCCGAGAGATGGCGCGCCTGGGCGATGCGGTAACCGCGTTTGCCTGCAGTCTCGATAGGCACATCCAGCGTGACGGTCACGATCCACGGGCTGGGCGTGCCGGGGATTTGGGAATCATAGCCCGGCACTACCCCCAACGTGGGGTTTGGCCGCTGCGCTGCGGTGAGCTTGCCGGCCTGGGCGCCTTCCCATTGCGCTCGGGCTACCCCCAGTGATGGCTGATAATAAAACGCGGCTAGTGTCAATTCGTTGAGTTCCCATGGATTGCCCGGCTCAGGAACCTGCGCATGATTCGCAGACAGAAAAGCGGCGAGACCCGAGTTTGTGAGCGAGCGCGAGTCGAATTCGGCAGCGGTTTGGACAGGCGATAGCGGATGCGGCTCGAACCGGGCGCATCCCGTCAACAAGAGTGCCGCTAGACAAAACAAGGATGGCCACGCCTCCGAGGGATTCCAGCGCACCGACCGCGGGGCGGGTGCGCTCCCCGGGAAACTCACCGCCGGGTTCCAGCGTAGCTGTCTATTTCGCAGCCGGCTCCATCCCATATACGAGAATTCTAAAGGTTCCTCGAATCATGCGTGGCCTGCCGCCAGGAAACGGTGAGGGCATGGTCTCGAACTGGGCGGCAGCCAGATAGATGTTGTGCGTTTTGGGGTCCAGGGTCATCGTCCGGGCTCCGGGCGCAGTCTGCAGCCTTTGCACCAGGGTCAGTTTGTCCGCTGAATCCTCGTGCGCGATGGTGGTGGTTCCATCCCCGCACGAGGCGAACGCCAACTGGGTTCCCGCATCAAAGGCGTTGGCATCCACCCGCCGTCCGATCGGCACGGTGGCAACGACCTTGCCATCCGTGTAATCCATCATGACCATCAATTCATTGGCACACCCCAGGAACAACCGGTGGTGCTTCGTATCGATTGCCATCCCGGAGGGTTCCTCGCCCGGAGCGGTTGGCCAACGGTTCACCACTTCATGCGTTTTGGTATCAATGGCCGCCACCTCGCTCTTGTCTTCAAGATTATCAAATACCCGGCCAGCCTCAGGGTCCACCGTCGGGAATTCCGGTTTGCCACCCAGCGGCACCGTGGCCACCACCTGGCGCGTTTTGGCGTTGATCACCGTCGCCGACTGACCGCGTCCATTGAAAAACCAAGCCGCCTGCTGCCTTGGATCATAGACCAGCCCATCCGGGTTTGGGCCGGTATCCACCTTGGCTAAAGTCTTCAGTGTTTTTAAATCAACGATGCTCGCTTTGTTCTCACGCCCATCGCTGACGAATCCCAGCCCCAGGTCGGGGGCCACTGCCAAGCCGTGCACCCCGGGGGTATCATCGATCTCGCCCACCACCTTGTTGCTGTCCAAATCAATGACCACCACTTTTGTGCTATGGCTCGCATAGAGGCGGCGACCGGCTGAATCGACGGACAAATAGTCCCATCCTCCGTCCCCGCCGACGACGATCTCCTTCAGAAAATGGTAAGGGCCCTCCGCAGCGAAAGCGGATGCAACACTGAAAACAACGCCAACCAAGAGGGCAAATCGGACAGGATGCGTTTTCATAAGTTCCATGTTCCTATGGCCTATCGTTCAAGGCCCGTTCTTCGCTCAATTCAAAAGTACCTGACCATAAATGACAAATGACAATTCTGTCATCCTTTTATTTGAGACTTCGGCACTCGCAGATCACTGGTCTTTCCAGGTCGGCCTTTTAGCATGAAGACCTATAGTTCCAGCCAGAGGCCAAGTCAAAGCTGGAAGAACTCGCCCAGTACAGCCCAGTACATCCTGCGCAACCCTTTTGCCGTCGAAAAGATGACACTGGAATCCCCCACCGACACAATCGCGTTTGTCGCCCTCAGTGGAGTCATCACCCGCGCCGCGTACAAAACAATTCGCGCGCCAAAAAGGAAATTCAATTCAATTATTTGAATTCGCAGTGATGCGTCCGAGCATGTTTGGGCTCGGGCTGCCCGGGGTTTGCCACACGTCCGAGGAAGGCCGGCTTGATTACGCGGAATAACGGGGTTTATTGTATTCCCATGAACGATTGCCAGCACGATGCCATTGTGATTGGTTGTGGGCCGGGTGGCAGCAGCGTCTCCACCTTCCTGGCGCTCGCGGGCAAGCGTGTTCTCACTCTGGAAAAAGAAGTTTTCCCGCGCTTCCACATTGGCGAGTCGCTCCTGCCCTGCAACCACACCATCTTTCGGGCAATGGGCGTGCTGCCAAAGTTGCAGGAGGCTGGCTTTCTGCGAAAACTCGCCGCCCGTTTTGAACTCGCCAACGATTCCATCGGCACCAGTATCGTTTTCGGTGAAGGTCGGTTCAATCGCGAGCCGGAGGCAATCCACGTGGAACGCTCGCGGTTCGATCATGTTCTGCTCAAACACGCCCGCGCCCGCGGCGCTGACGTGCGTGAAGGTTGGACAGTCCACAAATTTTTATCAGATGCCGACGGTGTTAGCGTCGAGGCCCGCTCGCCAGACAATCGAAGCCACAGTTTCCGCGCTGCGTTCCTGATTGATGCCAGCGGGCGTGGCAATCTTACCGGCAATCAAGAGGCGCTGCGCGTCATCCATCCACGGCACAAGAAGGTCGCCGTCTTCGGTCAGTTCGCCAACGTTGGTTTGCCCCCCATGGAGGAGCGCACCGAAACTATTATCGTGCGCCTGGAAAACAAATGGTTTTGGATCATTCCACTCTCGGCGCAGAAAACGAGCGTTGGCCTGGTCCTCGACAAGGATGAATTCACCGGTTTCAACGGCACTCCTGAACAAATCTTCCAGTATTGGGTGGACGCCAGCGCGGCTGTCAAAAAACGAATGGCCCAGGCGCGGCTCCTGAACACGATGCAGACCACTTCGGACTTCAGCTATCACAATCGCCGCCTTGTTGGAAAGCGGCTGCTCCGCGTGGGCGACGCCGCAGGGTTCATGGACCCGATTTTTTCGGCAGGTGTTTTTCTGGCCATGTGGTCGGGAAAGCTGGCCGCCGAGACAGTGACCGAAGCGCTCAATCGCGGCGAGTCCGGCGAGCATCGATTTGCGGTTTATGAGAAACGCGTCCGTCGTGGCCTGAGGTTCTATTGGCGCGTCGTGGAGAATTACTATACGACGCCGTTTATGGAGTTATTGCTCCAACCACGAGACCACTACGACGTGCCGTCGGCTGTAATCGCTGTGTTGGCGGGCGAAGTTGAAGGCGGTTGGGCGTTGCGTTGGCGCTTGCGGTATTTCTGGCTGTTGGTAAAAATCCAAGCTCATTGGCCCCTTGTCCCCCGCATTTCCTTTGCCCCAGTGAAGAAAAAATAATAGCTAAGCCCGCCAAAGCCCAACGAAAGCGCATTTTTCCACAGATTTGAACGATGCTCTTGAAAGGCCGTCTAAGAATAACTGGGCATGAGCCGCGCAACAATTCTGCACGTCGATGATGATTCAAACGACGTGGTTTTATTTCAGCATGCCTGCCAGAAGGCCCGTGTCGATTTCAACGTGCATGTTGTGGCCGATGGCGACGAGGCCATCGCGTATTTAAGCGGCCAGAGCGCCTTTTCCGACCGCTCAGCCCATCCGTTTCCACGGCTGATCCTGCTGGATTTGAAAATGCCTCGTGTGAGCGGTTTTGAGCTGCTCTCCTGGATGCGTCAGCAGGCCCAGTTCCGGTGCCTGCCGGTCGTGGTTTTGACTTCTTCAAATCATGAGGAGGACGTCAAGCGCGCTTACGAGCTGGGAGCCAACTCTTACCTGGTCAAGCCGGTGGATTTCAACGCATTGGTGGAGCTGGCCGGTTTGATCCATCAATACTGGTTTACGTTGGATGCGAATCTTGCGTATTGAGCAAGCAGCTTGGCATGGGATGCGCAGGCCCTTAAGACTGGATGCAACTTCCAAAGAGGCTATGATTCGAGCGAAACATCCATTCTCATTATGTTCAGGACGAAGAATTGGGAACCGCTCACGACCGGAAAGCTGGTGGCTTTTGGCGCTGGCTTAGGAGTTTTTTTGTTGGTGTTGTTTCGCTCAGAACCCGGATTTGTATTTCTCGTGGACCACGCGAACCTGGTTTTCCACGAGGCGGGGCACCCGGTCGTTGGCCTGTTCAGCAGCCGTCTGGAGCCGTATGGCGGAACGATGGGCCAATTGTTCTTTCCGGCGGTTTTGGAGGTCGCGTTTTGGCGCAGAGGCCAACCGATAGGCGTGGCGACGTGCGCGATTTGGTTTTGCGAGAATTGGCTGAACATAGCGCGGTATGTTGCCGACGCGCGGCGGATGGAACTGCCGCTGGTGGGCGGCGGCGACCATGATTGGCACACGATCCTTCCGCGATGGGGTCTGCTGGAGTCTGACCAGCGGATCGCGGCAATCCTGAGAACTATTGCCTGGACAGGAATCGCGGCCAGTTGTTGCTGGATTCTGTGGCGCGCCTGGGAGGATCGCTCCCGCTCGCAGTGCCTGAGCGTTAATCAAAGGCATGTCCGGCGCAACACAGGACGTGATTGACTTTGTGCCGGACCAATTCCTTGACACGCGCGCGGGCGGGGCCGAGATACTTGCGCGGGTCGAATTCTTTTGGATTCTCGGCAAAGGCCTTGCGAATGCCGGCGGTCATTGCCAAGCGCAGATCGGTGTCGATATTGACCTTGGTGCAGCCCACTCGCCGGGCCACTTCGATGTCCGGCTCCGGCACACCCGCCGTGTCGGTGCCAAGCTTCCCTCCATACTGGTTGATTTCCTGGACCAGGTCTTTGGGGACACTCGATGCCCCGTGCAGAACCAGCGGGTAATCTCCCAAACCTGCATCCATAAGCGCCTTTTTAATCGCTTTGAGCCGCTCGAGGTCCAGGTGTTGCTCGCCTTTGAATTTGTAGGCGCCATGGGAATTGCCGATAGCGATGGCCAGCGAATCCACTCCGGAGCTCCTGACAAACTCGACCGCCTGTTCCGGGTTGGTGTAATGCCCTTCTTGTGAATAGCTGCCGCCCTCTTCTCCTTCATCAAACTGGGCGCCCACCAAATGGCCCAACTCCCCTTCAACAACGCAATTGTGTTTGTGAGCGTAATCGACGACGCGCCGGCAGATTTCGACATTCTTGGTGAACGACTCGTGGCTGGCATCGATCATGACGCTGGTGAACCCCTCGTCGATGCAGTCTTTGCAAAGTTCAAACGAATCCCCATGGTCCAGGTGAACGGCGATGGGAATGGTCGAGAGGCTCACGGCGGCTTCAATCAGCTTCTTAAGGTAAACCGGATTTGCATAACTGCGCGCCCCTCGGGAAATCTGAAGCATCACCGGGGCCTTCTCCTCTTCGCACGCTTCGACAATCGCCTGAAGGAGTTCCATGTTATTGACATTGAAAGCGCCCAAGGCGTATTTGCCCTTCAAAGCCTTTGCGAAGAGATCTCTGGTATGTGTCAGTGGCATAGGTTTAGCCGTCACTCATGCGCCGGATTGCGCTGACTGGAACCGGGATGATAGGACCCAACCGCGGCAAGGAAAGCAAAAAAGGATACGCCCGGTAAGGCGGGTAAGGCCGTAAGGCAGGAGGCAGCGTCGGCGCGCCGCCCCTCTTCCCTTTGGAGGAGAGGGAGTGATGGCCTGCCGACCAACGCAAACTGATAGCGCGCGCTGCCAGGTTCCCTCTCCCCGTCAGCGGGGAGAGGGTTAGGGAGAGGGGCCTATTCGCTGGTGAAGCTTAAGACTTTCATTGTCGGGTGCAGCGAGTGGAGCCTCCTCTCCCCGACCCTCTCCTACGAGGGATGAGAGGGAAGCGCGCTTTTAGCGCGCAGACAGCATGAGACGCCGCTGTCACAGCGAAAAACCTCCGCTCAGTCGCCTGTCTCTTTGTCATCTCCACCCAATTTGCGATACAGGGTGGCAAGGCTGATCCCCAAAACCAGCGCCGCCTTTTCTTTGTCTCCGTCGCACTGTTGCAGAGCGCGGTTCAGATGCATGTGCTCCTGCTCGCGCATAAAAGTTTTGAGCGGCAGGAAATTCTCAAGCGCTTCCCTTGCGGCGTCCGAGTTGTCTTTGGCCGTGCTGCCGTCGCGCAGCGGGTAGAGAGCCGATTCGGGGACCTCCGGGAGCGCGATGGCCTTTTCCTGCTCCAAATCCGGGCGTATATCCTTCACAGCGGCCACCAGGCTTGGAGGGAGATCGGAGGCTTGAATGACGTCCTTCTCACAGAGCGTTGCGGCGCGCTCGATGGCGTTTTCCAGTTCCCTCACGTTGCCCGGCCAATCATAAGCGCAGAGTATCTCCATCGCCTGGCGGGTAAGCTGCAATGGACGGTCGGTGCGGCTGCCGGCCTTGTCCTTAAGAAAATGCGCGACGAGCAGCGGAATGTCATCCCGCCGCTCGCGCAAGCCGGGTAGCGGAATGGAAATCACATTCAACCGATAGTAAAGGTCCTCGCGGAAAGCGCCCTCTTTGATTTTCTTCTCGAGCGGCTCGTTTGAAGCGGCAACGACACGCACGTTCACATAGACCGGCGTGTTGTCGCCAACCCGGCGGACTTCGCGTTCCTGGAGCACGCGCAGCAGCCGGGTCTGAAGCAACGCGGGCATCGAGCCGACCTCATCCAGGAAAATGGTGCCGCCATCGGCCTCCTGAAAGAGGCCTTTCTTGTCGTTGATGGCGCCCGTGAAGGCCCCACGGCGATGGCCGAACAGTTCCGACTCGAGCAGGTTCTCCGGCAGCGCCGTGCAGTTGATTGGGATGAACGGGGCGAACTGCCTGCGGCTGTTGAAATGCAGCGCCCTGGCCACCAACTCCTTGCCGGTGCCGCTCTCGCCGCGAATCAGAATTGTGCTGTCTGTGTCCGCCACCCTTTCTATCAACCGGAACACCTCGTGCATTTTAGGCGCGTTGCCGATGATTTGGCTGAATTGGTATTTCTTTTTGAGTTCCTTGCGAAGATAAACTGCTTCCGAGACCGCCGCGTTGTAGGATAAGGCGCGTTGAACACACAATTTAAACTCGTCCACCTTGAACGGCTTCTCGAGGTAATCAAAGGCGCCGTTCTTCATCGCCTCTTTGGCTGTCTCGATCGAACCAAACCCGGTAATGACGATAACGACCGCAGGCGGCACCTTTTCCCGCGCCTTCTTGAGTATCTCCAGCCCATGAGCCCGCGTTTTATCCAGATACAGGTCCGTAATGACCAACTCGGGGCCGTGGGCAACCAACGCCGCAATCGCATCATCCCCATTGGTGAAGGGGAAGACTTCATGCCCCTCCTGGCGCAACAGCCCCGCAACCATTTGCACCATGGTCAATTCATCATCCACCAGGAGAACTCGGGCCATGACAATGAGCCTAAAGCAGATCGGCCTTGGCGGGCAAGTCAGTTTAAACGGAACAACAGGCGCACCGCGCAGTGGCGCCCTGGAGTTCGGACATTTTCATAACGATCTCGTCTCCCTTTGTCGGAAACCTTGTCAAAGCCCAACAGCCAGCAGAAAGTTTCTCGGGCGCTTCCGGCCAGGACCAGCGCCTTCTCGTAAACTTTGAGCTCGTGATGAGTGAGCGTTCAGTCCCGGGCTTGACCAAACCGCTCGACAAAGTTTCCGACAAGGTTTCCGACAAACGAAGGCAAAAGGCGACTGGTAAATGTCTAAACTCCAGGCGTCGCGTGGCGACACTCGAAAGCCCGTTCCTTTCGGCGCAGCTTGACGTGCCGGCCAGCGCCCGGTTTAAATGGATACGCGCGGCCAATGGGCTTGAACCGATAAGTTATGCATGAATCTCCTTTTTCCCATACGACACGGAGCCTAATCCTCCCGTTATTGTCCATCCCCGCCTTATGCCTGCAGCCATGCGCCCATGCGGGGTCTGATGCCACACGTGTCGAGGTGGTCGATTGCCCGCCCCTGGTTCGAGACCATTCATTGTATATGGAGAATCGTGAGCCGCTGGTTTCAAGCCCTCTCATCAAGCTCCCGATTGGCGCCATTACTCCAGGGGGCTGGCTCAGAGACCAGCTCGAATTGGAAGCCAACGGCATGACCGGGCACATGGAAGAAATCTCGAAGTGGTGCAATTTCAAAGAAAGCGCGTGGGCCTCACCCAATGGTGAGGGAAAATTCGGCTGGGAAGAATTGCCCTATTGGCTCAAGGGATATGGCGACCTTGGCTATGTGCTCGGGGACGAGCATATCATCCAAAACGCCCGCAAATGGATTGATGCTGTTTTGGCCAGCCAGGAAGCCGACGGCTTCTTTGGGCCGCGCGCCAACAAAACCGGCCTGGAAGGCAAACCCGACCTCTGGCCGCATATGGTGATGTGCAACGTTCTCCAGTCCTTCTATGAATTCACCGGCGACGCGCGGGTGCTGCCGTTTTTGACCCGGTACTTTCAATGGCTGAACACTCTTCCCGGTGAGGATTTCGGCGCCGGTTACTGGCCCAGAATCCGGTTTGGCGACAATATCGAAACTATTTACTGGCTGTACAACCGAACCGGCGAGGGGTGGTTGCTGGACCTGGCCCAGCGAATCCACAACCACATGGCTCGCTGGGATAGCGGGGTCATTAATTGGCATAACGTCAACATCGCCCAGGGATTCCGCGAGCCGGGCGTTTTTTACCTGCAGGCGCATGACCGGAAGTATATCGAGGACGCCGAGCGCAATTACCAGACCGTTATGGGAATTTATGGGCAGTTCCCGGGCGGCGGCTTTGCCGGCGATGAGAATTGCCGCAAAGGTTTTACCGGTCCGCGTCAGGGGTTCGAGACCTGCGGCATCGTCGAGTTCATGCACAGTTTCGAGATGCTCGCCAAAATCTCGGGCGACCCCCGCTGGGCCGACCGTTGTGAGGACCTGGCTTTCAACTCGCTGCCGGCGGCATTGACACCCGACCTGAAGGGACTCCATTACCTGACCTGCGCCAACCAGGTCCAGCTCGACAAAGACAACAAAGCCCCCGGCGTGCAAAATAGCGGCACGATGTTCTCTTATAGCCCCTACGAGGTCTATCGCTGTTGTGAGCACAATGTCTCCCATGGCTGGCCTTATTACGCCGAGGAACTCTGGCTTGCCACCCCGGACCGGGGTCTGTGCGCGTCCCTGTACTCCCAAAGTCGAGTGACGGCTAAGACAGGCGACGGCTCGACCGTGCGCGTGTCTGAAGAAACTGATTATCCGTTTGCGGAAAGGGTCATATTCGTCATCTCCACGGAGAAGCCCAATACCTTCCCGCTGTACCTGCGGGTGCCAGGCTGGTGCCGGAATCCGGAGTTGAGTATTAACGGAAGAACCATTCACACGCCAAACGCCCCGCGCGGCTATCTGCGTGTCGAGCGCGCCTGGCAGCAGGGCGACCGTCTCCGGTTAACATTGCCCATGAGAATCTCGGTTCGGCAGTGGGACAAAAACGATGATTCCGTTTCTGTGAATTTAGGTCCGCTGAGCTTTGCCCTTGATATTGGCGAGCGCTGGGGGCGTTATGGGGGCACCGATCGCTGGCCTGAGTTCGAAGTCTTTCCAACCACACCGTGGAATTACGGCCTGGTCCTCAAGCAGAGGCATCCTGAAAAATCGTTTAAGATAATCCGGCGTAAAGGACCGCTGGCTGCCCAACCTTTCACGCCCGACACCGCTCCAATTGAGCTTCGAGCACAGGCCAGACGTATCCCGGCATGGGTCCAGGATCAAACCGGGTTGGTTGCCAAACTGCAGCCCAGCCCGGTCCGCTCAGACCAGCCTGTGGAAACGGTCACTTTGATTCCCATGGGCGCCGCGCGCCTGCGTATCAGCTCTTTCCCGGTCGTTGGGCAGGGGCCGGAGGCGCACGATTGGGCAACGACGCCGTAAGAATCAATCGAAGCGCCCGGGGCAGCCTAATGGCCCTGCATCATGTCGTTGGGCAGCCCATTCTCCCAGCCCATCGGGGCATTCCAAGGGCGCTCGGAGGCGTTATCGGTATCTTCAGTACTCGCGCACGCGGAAAGGCCAAGAGCCGCCAGGACCAAAAGAAGGAACATCGCCCAACGCGGCTTAAAGAAGAACGTTTTCATGACGACTTGGGGTTTGCGGGGATGACCTGGTCGCCTTCGAGCACTTCTCCGATCTGCCAGCCCGGCTCGACATTGGCGACGCTGCGGTCTTTTTGGACGCTACGCACTTTGACCTTCGCCACGAGCTTGCCGTTGCGATTAACCAGCAACTCGCCTTGTTCGAGAACGCCTTGCTCTTCCCCAACGTTCAGGATGACAAAATTCCACTTGGGATCGGAGGCCACAACTTTCCCATGAAGTCCCGGCGGCAATGGGACAACATATTCGGGCGTTCTATAGATGGCCAGTTCGTTGGTAAGCGCGACAATCCGGCGGCCCAGAGCTTTGTTCTCGCCCATCAAACCTTCGACTTGTTTGACCAGGTCGTTGTATTGCTTCTTGATGGCGAGAATCTGTTCCGGCTTGAGATCGGTGAGTTTGTAGGCCGCCAACTCGGCTTGGGCATCATCGCGCTCCTTGCGGGCCTTGTCTCGCTCGATGGTCACGGTATCAGCCCGCTTTTGCTGCGAAGCGGCCTCTGCGCTCGCCTTGGACAATTCGTCTTTGGTTGAAGCCAGTTCCGTCTGCGTCTGCTTGAGCTGATCGGTGGTCTTCCTGAGTTGGCTTTTGGTGCTGGCGAGCTCGGTTTGAGCCTGCACTTTCATGTTTTTCTCGTTGTCCCGGTCCGCAGCCAGTTTAGTGATTTTGTCTTTCACCATCACAACGTTCAACACGCCCACCGCCAACCCGAAGACAATGGCGAGGATTAGACTGATTCGCAACATGGTAACTTATCGATTAAATGTCTGGCGCAGAATAGGTCCTGACCCCGGCACCTGTCAACGACCGTCTGTCACATACAAATCATGAACGAATTCCGCAGGGAACACAAGCCTTTTGAAAGGGTCAAAGTCCTGGTTTAAATTTGTCACTTCAGCTTCGCGGAAGTGACAAATTTAAACCAGGACTTGACTGTTAGACCGGCAACCGCACGTCGAATTGTTCGTTGTCGAATTTCAATACGATGAAGCAACAGTCGTTAAGACCTTGACGTTTCATCTCTTCCAGCACTTCCCGGATGCTGTGAAATTCCTGGGCCTCCCCGATATTTCCGGACCATTTCCCCAGGCCCGCGTAATACTCAGCCGTATCCCTTTTCTTCAGGAGGCGCTTGATCGGTAATAAACTCTTCTCCATAGAACAACTTCGTCTGGCCCGCGGGCAAGGTCCACTCAGGCAACCCATGGCAGATGCGGCTCTCCAGACCCCGGCTTGGATGCCTTAAAACCCCTCCTTTGTGACCCGGAAGACCTCAACTTGGGCTAAGGGATTCTGTAAGAACAGATTCCCTCTTCGGGCGTTTTCCCACATGATGAATTTGCTGAGTCTTTGCGGCGTGGAGTGTCAGATCGTAGAGCGTTAGGAACCTCGGAGCACTTGCCACGCTCCACGCTCGGCCTTAGCTCACTCAAATCTCAGGACTTGATTTTGCACGGGTCCTAAAAGCTATCCCAAGAGCTTCCATACCCGCAGAGCCTCGGTCGCGGCCCAAGCCTGAGCATCGCAACCCCGCGCCGTATGAGGGGCGTCGCCATCGAGGACTTCCGGAATCTGTCCCAGGCAGCCTTCGGCCATCAGGCCCGCCATGGTTCCCAGGTAGGCCCGGGCCGCGGCCACAGGTTCATCCGCAAAATCCCAGGCTCGCGCGAGCGCCTCGCAAAAGACAGGCAAGGTCCAGGTCCAGGCCGTGCCGTTGTGATACGCAGGTTTTCGCCGCGTGTCCTCATCGCCTTCGTAGCGGTCCCAATAAGGCTCGCGGGGATTATTGAGGAGCTGGCCGTTGTTGCTGTAAATGGGCAGCGGAACCGAAACAGGCAGGGGCGCCAGCGAGCGCATGGCCCCGGGCACAATCAAGTAACGGCGGGCAGCCTCGACACAGCGCCGGGCGCGCTGGCCTGTCACAAGGCCCAAGCTCACCAGGAACAGATTGTTGCTGCGCAAGGCGTCATCGGCCTTGGCTTGTGCGGCCAGTTGGCTGCGCCTGGCCGGCAGCACGTCGGAATAAAAGCCCTGCGCCTCGAGCCAGAAGCGGCTCTCCAAGGCGCTTTGCGCGCGCGCGGCAATTTGCGAAACGGCTGCGCGGCCAGAAGAATCGCCGATGCGGGCGATTTGGCGGAGCAATCGAATCCAAAGCGCCTGGATTTCAACCGGGTAACCCTCGCGTGGGGTGCCCGCTGGGTAATTGGTGTCCATCCAGGTGAAATGAGCCGGGCTCCAAATCAGCCCGGAATCAGGGTCCATGCATATCCCATTGGGAGTGCCGCGCGAGTAATGATCGGCGATGCTCTCGAGCACTTGGCGAAGTGAGCGGCCCTTCTCATCCACGCGGGTGTTATAGAACATTTCGACAGACTCCCCTGAGCCCGAGGCGGCATAGGCCTGGGCAACCTCTTCGCACACCAGGCCAAACCAAAGCGGGGCATCGGAGGTGTCGCGATTCGAGGCGTCTTCGCCAAAGATTGTGTTGGGCAAAGTGCCATCCCGTTCAAAGCGCGCGAAAGTAAGGATGATCTGTTCCACCTCCTGGACCAGACCTGCCGCCAACAAACCGCGCGCACAGATAAAAGTGTCGCGGCCCCAATCCAAAAACCAGGGATAGCCGGCGATAACCGTCTTGCCGGCGCCGCGGCGCACAACGAATGCCCGGATGGCGCGGAGGAGTTTGGCAGCGAATGGGTCCTGGCCCCCGGCTTGCAGTAGAGTCCCTGAGCCGACCGCAGCAGCCGCGTTTTTTTTGAACGATGCCGCGTCCGTGTCAGGGGCTTCGGCCGTGGCCACCAGTACCACCTCAGCGCCTTTGGCCATCGGCAGATCGAACCAGCCTGGGCTGAAAGCGTCTCCAGCGCCCACTTGCCCCCTGCTTTGTTCAATAGGATGAGGAATATTTTCGCTCCACTCCGGCTGCGGATGATAGCAACCGCTGCTGGCGAAAACGCGCAAACGGCGGTCTGGGGCCGGGGCGAACTCGAATCCGGCGAGAGTTACCGGATCGGAGCCTGAGTGGATTTTGGAGCCGGCGCCGTGAATATCTGCAGGATTCTGGACCGACGCGGCGATTGGGCGCGTGTGGGTCGAGAAATGATATTCGCCGCCGCCGTTGCGCCTGGTCTCCCAATGAAAATTGCGGTCCTCGATGTCCAGCCGAACTGTCAGCCGCACGTCGGCGCGGGCCGGCAGTTGTTTGCCTGCCGCCTGAGCCTCTGTGGGACGGCGAAAGCGGAATACGGTTGTATTAAGGCCCTCGGGCATGGCGGCCATCATTTGAATCTCAAGCGACCTGCCGTCGCCGGCAGGAGCGACAAAATCCCACACAGCCGGCGGACCGGGATCAAATGAGGCCAGGCTCCGGAAATCGAGTGGAGAAATAAAGCCGTCGGCATCGACCCAAACACGAATTCTTTTGGCAAAGATATGCCGGTCAACGGGCAGGCTTGGATGTAAGTTGGCGCCCAGGACGCAGTCGTATTTCGAAAGGACCCTGCCCAGGTCCACCCGAAGACGGCCCATGCCGCCCCGGCCATTTGTCAGCAAGACCAGATCGCTGTTGCGCGGCGCGGCGGGTTTCAACATTGGTTTGGCATCCAGGAAGCGAATCGCAGCCTCGATGTGCCGGTCTGGTCCGCCGTAGAGTTCAAGCTGAAGGGTTGCGTTGGCCGCCTTACGGCGCGGCGGGAAACAAACAATGTGGTTTTTCCCCGCTGTAATAGACTCAAGGTTTTCTGTAATTTGCTCCCCCTCGATGTTGAGGGCGGCGCGGAATGGGGCGTTATCTTCGAGCAGCAACCAGTGCCCCGGCGGCACAGGCGTCACCCGCCGGGCATCAAGCCTTGTCCACTGCACCACCGGCGCGAAGCCCTCTTCGTCCATCAGGTGGGCCAAATCCCTGTTTAAAAGAGGCGCGGTTGAAAGTCTGGAAACAGCCCCTAGAAACAGGGCAGGGGAGCGGTCCACCAGAGAAGCGAGGCCAGTCCACTCGAAGCCGCCCAATTCTTCGATCGGCTTCAGGTATGCCAAGGCCTGCAAAGCCCAGGCAGCACGCGCCCTGGCGCGGCGGTACGACTCCCCGCTCAGACCGGCGGGAACGGGCGCCGCCGCCAGGCAGTAGGCGGCTGCCGGCGGCAAGGTCAAGACCGGTTTGGCCTCGGCGCCATCTTTAATCTGCCGATGCTTCTCCCTCTCCCCTTCCAACTCGCCGCGCTGTCGCGTCGTCGCAGCGGGAGGGGAGAGGGGTCCCTCCGTGTCTAGTCCATTCCACGGTCCTCCCAATAGGTCCACCCACTGTGCCGTCGCCTTGAAGAATACTTCCTGTGCAGGCGACAGGCACGTCAGTGTGCCCAACGCAAATTGTTGCGAGCGCTCCACATCGTTGTTGACCACGACCAGCACGGTATCCTTGCCTTCCTCGGATGTGCGCAGCATCGCGCACACGGGTGAATCAAGGCTGCTCAACCGGGTAATGCGCGCGCCGTCGAAGAAGCAAGGATGCTCGGAAAGCAGGCGGCTGAGCTTGGCCAATTCCGGCACGAGGTTCTCCGGGTGAGCCCAATTCATGCCCGTGCTGGCGTGGACATTGATTTTCTCGGTGGCCAGCCATTCGACTCCGCAGGTGAATCCAAACCCGCCGCTGGCGCTCGCCAGGGCGCACAGCCGGTTGCGCAAAAGAGACCAGGCGCGGCCCCGCGCAGCCAGCCGATCGTTATCGTGAGTTTCGCTGAAATGAACCAGGAGGCCGGCACGCCCGCTCTGCTTGATGCTGTGCTCCAGATACGAGGCCACCTGCGCGCCGGAATAATTCTGAAACAGCTCGGAATACGCCCACTGCATCCCTCCTTCGCTCAGCAAGGCTTCAGTGGTTTCCCAGGCCCCGCCCAGGCCTTCGAGCAGGAAGATGGTCTCTGGATATTCCTGCTGCACTCGGGCCACGATATACTGCCAGGCCGGCACAGGCACTTTATAGCCTGCATCGCATCGGAACCCATCGACACCCCGGCGGCACCAGGTAATAAACACCTGCGCCAACTCATCCCAAAGCGCGACGTTCTGGTGTTCCAGCTCGATGAGGTCTTCCCAGGTTACGCCCCACGCTCCCGGGCTGACGAACGTTCCATTGGCCGAGCGCAGGAACCATTCCGGATGCCGCTCCTGCAGGAGCGACCCCCACCCGGTATGGTTGATGACGATATCCAAAAATACCCGCCCGCCGTGAAGATGGGCCGCATAGGTCAGTTCGCGGAACTGGTCGATGCCCGTGGTGCGCCGATCGAACACCACCAGCGCCGGGTCAATAGCAGTCAAGTCCAGGGCCGCATAAGGGCTCCCAAATCGCCCAAACCGCGCGTAAGTCGTCGGTACGGGATTAACCGGGAGCAATTGCAGGATGCTGCAACCGAGTGTCTCAAAGATATGCGGCAACTGTTCGATGACATCCCGTAGTTTCCCAGACGGAGGAATGACGGTATAACCGCTTTCGTCCAGTGGGCCCAGCACCCGTTCCTGATTTTCGTTGTGGGTGCTGGCGAGGGCTTTTGTCCGGCCAAACATTCGCGGAAACGCGCAATAAAGGATATTGGCGGTTCGATAGCGGTCGGGATGGACAGAGATGCGAAAATCAGGCCCTTCCGGCCAATGCTGCCAGCCTGCCGGGTCGAGCAGGTATGCTTTTGCTTTAAAAAAGCCCACCTCGGCCAGCGGCATTTCCAGTGCCCAGCCCGCCTCATCCCGCTTCATGGGAATGTCGCGCCAGGATTCCCCTGCCAAGGGCAACCCACGCGTGTGGGCTTGAAGGATTTCGCGGCGCAAGTGCTCTGCGCGTCCCAGATTCGTGCGCAGGAATGCCTGCCAACCCTCGGATGGGCTGCGTCCCTCACGGTCGCGCAGGGTGATTCGGAGCCGGTCCCCGACAAACCGTTGCCAGGAATCGCCCGGGGCAGGGACCATCAAAGGAACCAGTTGTTGCACTTGTAACCCCGTCCTGGAGAGCGGCCTCGGGCTATTCGGGGCCTTCCAGAAACAGATTAGGATTGGCAGGTTCCCAGCGGAAAGCAACTGCCGCAGTGTAAAATCTGGGCAGACTGTCTGGGAGGAAGCCAATAATCCGGCGGCTGAGGCGTTGCAGCCTGCTGAAGGCCAGTGTGCCTTTGCTTGAGTTTGACGAGTTTAAAGCCAAACCACGTGATAACGGCACAACTGCTGCTGTTCTCAGGCAGTTATGCCGTTCCAAATGCGGGCCGGAGCTCAATGCCATAGAGTTGAGTGCCGCCCGCTGGTGAACTGGCGGGAAGTTTGCTATACGAAAAATGCCCCAGAAGCCGCGTAAGCCGGGTTAGGCAAAACCGGCGCGGTTCTCGGGAAACAAAGTCGCATGACCAGCACATTGAGTCCAGGTGAAGAAGCCCAACTGGCGCAGACGATTGAGATGTTTGAAGTCATCACTCAGTCGCAGCCGCAGGACTATCAATCTTTGGAAATTCTGAAGGAGGCCTATTCGAAGCTGGGGCGTGAACCGGAGGTCGTGGGAACGTCTAAGCGCATTGCCCAAGCCTACGTTCAGATGGGCCAGCTTTCTTCGGCCATCCTCGAGTACGAAACTATCCTCCAACGCTATCCCGACGATCCGGATGTGCAGAAAGCCCTGCAGGAAATCGAAAGCAAGGCCAGCAGTTTTCCCCTGGAAATTCCGCCCGACACCTCGACCATGGCCCGGCGCAACGGCGATACCATTACAATGACCAAGCCGGCCAGCAAACTGGTTCCTGCTTCGGCCGTTGAAATCGAGGATGGCCGCCGCGCGATGCACAAGCTGTTCGTCGATACCAAAACCATTGCCGCAGGCGATTTCGACCTGTGCTGGCCTCAACCCGATTTGCTTGAACCCCCGCGCGCCGTGGTCGAGCCTTTCATCCAGGTCCTGGCGGACAAGGACATTTTGCCTGTGGAAAAATCCTTGAAATTATTGTCCGACAAATCGCGCTTCGCCTACTTGCCGCTCAATTTCTATGACATGGACATGGATTTGGCCCGCACATTTCCAGCCGTTACGTGCCAGCGATGGTGCGTGCTGCCCTTTGACCGCATGAGCAAATCCATCCTGGTTGCCACAGCCAATCCATTCAACCAGCAGGCCGGCAAGGAGCTGGCCGCCGCTTCCGGACAGCGCCTGCTGTGGTATTTGGTGCCGCCGTCCGAACTGGTCAAAAACATCCACAAGGCATTCCGCTAAGCCATGCCACCTGTCAAGACATTCGGAGAACGGATCGCTGACGTGCTGGTCGAGGACGGCCTGCTAAGCGCCCAGCAGGTCGAGGAATTGCTGGAGCAGCAGAAGAAGGAAGGGACCCGCCTGCTCAAACTCCTTTTGGAGAAGGCATACGTCAGCGAGCAGGATATGGCGATCTCGATGGGCCGGGTGCTCAATGTCCCCCCGATTAACCTGGCCCGCATCAGCATCCCGCACGAAATCGCCGAGTTGCTCCCTCGAGAGGTGGCCTATAATTATAAAGTCGTCCCGGTCTCACGACTCGATGGCAAAGTATTTCTGGCCATGGCCGACCCGCTCAACGTGCTGGCCATTGATGATGTCCGCCGGATTACCAAGCTGGAAGTTGGGCCGCTCATAGCCTCTGAGAAAGCGATTCTGGATAAGCTCAACGGCATCGATGCCACCAAGAGTGGCAGCATGGAAGACATCATCAAGGAGAGCGTCCAAAACGCCGAGAAGGAGGAAGAAGACGAGAAGATCGAGGTCTCGAGCAACGTGGGCGTCGCCGAGGAAGTAAACCTGGACCAGTTGGCCGCATCGAGCGAAGAGGCCCCCGTCATCAAACTGGCCAACCTCATTCTGGTCCAAGCGGTCAAAGACCGCGCCAGCGACATCCATATCGAGCCCTTCGAGAAGGGCCTGCGCTTGAGGTACCGCATTGACGGTGTACTGATGGATGCCACGGCGCCGCCCAAGACAATGCAATTAGCGCTGGCCTCCCGTTTCAAGATCATGAGCAGCCTCGATATCGCCGAGCGCCGGCTCCCCCAGGACGGGCGCATGCGGATTCGGGTTGGGGGCAAAGATTATGATTTGCGCGTCTCGATCATGCCAACTGTACATGGCGAGAAGATCGTGCTGCGGTTGCTCGATAAATCCAACCTCTCAGCCAGCATTGACAAGCTCGGCCTGGATTCCGACACCTTCGCCCAGTTCAAGGCGGCCGTGGACGCGCCGCACGGGTTGATCCTGGTGACCGGCCCCACTGGCTCCGGCAAAACCACGACTCTCTACTCGGCCCTCAATGAGCTCAATAACCCGATCTACAACATCATCACGGTCGAGGACCCGGTCGAATTCCAGCTCGCCGGCATCAACCAGGTGCCAGTCAAAAAGGAAATTGGGCTCACCTTTGCCAACGCGTTGCGCTCGATCTTGCGCCAGGACCCGGACATCATCATGATCGGTGAAATCCGCGATACCGAGACGGCGGAAATCGCCGTCGAGGCAGCGCTGACAGGCCACCAGGTCCTCAGCACGATGCACTGTAATGACGCCCCCGGCGCCATCGCGCGCCTGGATGATATGGGCATCGCGCCATTCCTGATTTCTTCTTCGGTCATCCTGGCCTGCGCCCAGCGGCTCATGCGCAGAATCTGCTCGCATTGCAAAGAGCCAGTCACCTACCCGACCAAGATGTACCAGGACCTGCTCATCGATCCGAGCATCTTTGACGGCACCACTCTTTACCGCGGCCGGGGGTGCGAGCGTTGCAAGAACTCCGGCTATGGCGGGCGCTTGGCAATTATCGAAGCAATGAGTGTGTCGGATGACATCCGCAAGCTGATCATCGCGCGGGCCAATTCCAGGGAATTGGGCAAGGTGGCCATCGGCCAGGGAATGCGCACATTGCGCATGGTCGCCCTGGACCGGGCGCGCGATGGTGTTTCCACTCTCGAGCAAGTACTGGTGCTGACATCGTCGCATTGACGTGAGTCCCCTGGAGCTTGGACATTTAGCAAGGCGCGTTTTGCCTTCCTTTGTCGGAAACTTTGTCGAGTGGTTTGGTCAAGCCCGGCTGATCGCTCACGCATCACAAGTTCAAAGGTTACGCGGCGGTTTGCTGCCTTATCGGCGGTAAAAGCGGCGGTTTATTTGGACCTCTACCAGAGGGCGCTTCCCCTTTGGCGCGGGGAGCGCTGAAGGCCGAGAGCCTCTTGAGCCGAGTGGTTGCCATGCTCAGCAGGTTCTGAGCTTCAGCGAGGTTGGGCTTTGACAAGTCTCCGACAAAGTTTCCGACAAAAGGAGATCAGGTCGTTATGAAAATCTCCAAACTCCACACCCAACGCTGTAGCGTTGGGCTATTGTCGGATGTCCCTCCGGGACAGCCAGTTCACTGCTATGCGCCCGGGGACGGCGCGCTCCGCCGAAAAGCGTCACCGCGCCCTTGCGTTGAACAAAAACTTGGCTACATTGTCCATAAATCGTCAGCAAAATTAATAATGTGTATTATGAAAAAAATGCTTCTCACGGGTATTGCGGGCCTGATGCTTTTTGCCCTGGCCACGCCAACGTTCGCTAAAGACAAGGAAGTCACTATCTCGGGGACTGCCAAGTGTGCCAAGTGCGCGTTGCACGAAACCACCAAATGCCAGACGGTCATCCAGACCGAAGGCAAGAACGGCAAAACCATTACCTATTACCTGGTCGCCAATGACATGGCCAAAGCGTTCCACGAAAACGTATGCCAGGAACCCAAAAAGGTAACCGCGACCGGCACGGTTAAACGGGTGGATGGCAAGCGCGAGTTAACGGTCACCAAAATCGACCTCGAAAAGTAGCTTCCGCGGTCACACCGCTTATTTCGGCCCGCAGCCCGGAGCAGGTTCCGGCTGCGGGTTTTCCTTTTACCTCGGGATGAAAGCGCTATACCTGGGGCGCGCAATAGACACAGAACACGTGATTCCGGTTCGGAGTTCTGCCGCGTGTGTCCTCAGTAACGGAAATGAAACTCAGGCTGGACCAGGCCCTGATGGAGCGCGGACTCTGCGAAAGCCGCGAAAAGGCCGGGCGCGCCATTTTGGCAGGAGAGGTGCGAATCAACGGCCAAACAGCCGGCAAAGCCAGCGCGCTGGTGTCCCCACAGGACCGGCTTGAACTGGAGGCGCCCGAAAAGTTTGTCAGCCGCGGGGGCTACAAACTCGAACGCGCGCTGGACTATTTCGGGATTGATGTGAAAGGGACAACGGCCCTGGATGTGGGAGCCTCGACAGGCGGTTTTACAGATTGCCTGCTTCAGCGCGGCGCAATCAAGGTGTACGCCATCGACGTGGGCCGGGGCCAACTGGCTTGGAAATTGCGCCATGACCCTCGAGTCGTGGTGATGGAAAAAACAAACGCCCGTGAGCTGACTCTCGCCAGTTTCCCCGGCTCCTGGACTCCTGCCACCCTGGCGGTCATGGATTGCTCATTCATCTCCTTGCGTAAAATCATCCCGCCTGTAGTTGCTTTGTTGCCACCCTCCGCTAGAATCGTCGCACTCATCAAACCGCAGTTCGAGGCCGGCAAAGCCGAGGCCGACCGCGGGGCGGGTGTGATTCGCGACCCGGCCATTCATGAGCGGGTCCTGCGCGAGTTGCAGGATTTCGTTTCCGCTCAATCGGGCCTGCTTTGGCGGGGCGCGGTTGAATCGCCCATAACAGGCCCGGCCGGCAATAAGGAATTTCTGGCACTGATTGAAAAAACTGGCTGATAGCATCAAGCGCGTGGGGCTGCTGGGCAACAGCGAAAAGGTTTCAGGCGCTGGAGTGGTCGCCGAGGCCGCCCGGCTCATCGAGGCTGCCGGGCGGAAGGTCTATAGCGAGCCGATTACCGCCCGGTGGGCCGGAATCGACGCCAAGCTCTGCCCGGATGTTGCAGCGCTGACCCGCAAAGTGGACCTGTTGCTCGTCTTCGGCGGCGACGGGACGATGCTGAGAGCAGCGCGCGAGATCGCCGGGTCGCAAACGCCCATTCTAGGGGTCAACATCGGGAGCCTGGGTTTTCTCACGGCCACTCCTTCCAACGAGCTGGGCCAGGCACTGGACCGGGTTTGGAACAACGAATTCACTTTTGAAGACCGGCTGCTGCTCGAGGCCCAAGGGCGCTGTCACAAACGGTGGGTTGCCCAAACGGCGCTCAACGATATCGTGATCAGCCGCGGCATCACGTCGCGCCTGATCGAGCTGGATGTCCGGGTCGATGGAGCCCCGCTCACCCGGTACAGGTGTGACGGACTCATTATTTGTTCGCCTACGGGGTCCACTGCTTACTCTCTGGCGGCGGGCGGGGCGGTTGTTTTTCCAACCGCAGACGTGCTGGAGATTACGCCGATCTGCCCCCACACGTTATCGAACCGGTCTTTGATCCTGCCACTAACGGCTAAGATCGAAGTGATGGTTATCAGCCGAAAACCCGCAACCATCCTCAGCGCCGATGGCCGGGTAGTCAGTAAACTGCGTGCGGACGATCTGCTAACCATCAGCCGCAGCCGGCACAGCGTCCGATTGGTGCACCTGGCGGGGACCTCGTTCGCCGACACGCTGCGGCGCAAATTGCACTGGCGTGGAGCCACCCTCTGAAAACATATGGTCCGGCTTAAAGACATAGCGCAGCGAGTTGGGGTTTCATTGATGACCGTCTCGAAGGCCTTGCGCGATGAGCCCGATGTCTCGACGCCGACCAAGAACAAGATAAAGCTGGTGGCCGAGGAAATGGGGTATGTGCCCGATTCCAGCGCTCAGGGCCTGCGCACCCGGACCACAAAGCTCTTTGGGCTCATCATTCCCTCGCTGGCCAATCCAATTTTCTCGAGGATTATCCTCGCCATTCAAGAGCGCGCCTACGACCTGGGCTATGATGTCATCCTGGCGTACACCCTGAATCTTCCCGAGCGCGAGGAGGCTTGCATTCGCCGGTTCCTTTCCAGGCGCGTCGATGGCCTGTTTATCTCGCCTGTCTATCGGATTGGCAGCGAAGCCCGGATATATCAGGAGTTGCTGGCTCGCAAGGTGCCCACCGTCATTTTGGGTCATACGGCGCCGTTCTGCGCCTCGTTTGTGAATGTTGAAACCGACGACCTTCACGCCGGTTACAACGTCAGCCGGCACCTCATACAGCTCGGACACAAACGAATCGCCTTTCTCGCCGGGCCGCCTTCCAATCCATGGTCACAGGAGCGTTTCGAGGGCTACCGCCGCGCGCTGCGGGAGGCCGGAAGGGATGTCGAGGACAGGTTGGTTTTTCATGCCGGGCGCACAATGGAAGATGGGGCTCAGGCGGCGCACCAAATGATCCACGAGGGTTGCGAGGCGACAGCTATCCAGGCAGTCAACGATCTTGTGGCGGCGGGTTTTGCAGAGGTTCTTCTAAAGCAAGGCATTAAGATACCCCAGGACATCTCCATTACCGGCTTCGGAAACACCATGCTCAGCGAATACTTCCAGGTCCCCCTGACTACCGTCAGCCAGCCCAAACACCGACTGGGATCGGCTGGGGTCGATTCCATGGTCCAATTGCTCCGTGGAGGGCGGCCCGAAGCCAAGCGGCTGGCAGCCGAACTGATCATCCGTGCCAGCAGCGGCACTCCACCTGCTACACCAGCCTTACAGCGTTTAAAAACGCTCAATAAATGATTAACGAATGACATTATGAAGCGACTCATCACGATTATGCTGGTTGTCCTGGGCGTCGCGGGTGTCCTGTGGGTGGCTAAGGGTTGGACACTCAAACGCGCGGATGCAAAAGTAGCCAAATTCAACGCTGACTGTGACACCCTGATTCTGGGAATTCAGCAGTACCGGGAGTTCACCGGCAGTTACCCCACCGGCAACAATGCCCAAATCACCAAAGCGCTCCTGGGCCAGACGGAGAGGAAGGTGCTCATCCTGGCCGTCCGCCGCGCTGACCTCAATGACAAGGGCGAAATCGTCGATCCCTGGGGAACCCCGCTGCGCGTGTATTTCTCCAATGACGAGGTGTTGATCCGCTCGGCTGGGCCAAACAAGGCCTGGGAAGACAGCGCCATCGGCACTGCCGACGATCTTTACCGCTGCGCCGGGAAAGAGAAGTAAAGGAAAGCTCGACGCTCGAAGGATCACCTGACCTTCCTCAGAGCGGCGCTATTCGGCAATGCCTGACGAGCGAGCCGAAGCAGCTCCAGACGTTCCGAGAAAAGGAATGGATGAGTCTGATGGATTAGTTTTCCCGATCCGTCGTAAAACTTAAAAGCTGCCTCGTTACATTCAAAGCATACGATCAGGCTCGCGTATTCCTTTGCTCGCCAGGCGCGGAAAACAATGACCGGTTGCCATTCACAACTGCTCGCCACACCGATACCGTTTTTGTCCGTCAGAAGAGCTGATGTAAACTCGTGCGCAGATTCTTCATCAAGTGTGTCGCCGCGCGTAACCAATTCGTAACCTTCGATCATGGAAATTCCTGGCTTTGACGAGGAATCGAACGGGTCCGGCCTGATTTCAAAAACCTCCAGCTTGTCAGAGCCCCGCAGCATCTTGATTTCGCTCAAGCCAAGGAACTCCACCAATTCTTCCAGTGGATGTGGCCCGAAGGCATAGGCCAATTGACGAACGGGATTAACAATTTCGGGACTAACGATTCGCCTCGGGGACCTTGACCGCAACAGGCTCAACTTATCCGGATTATAGTTTGGAGAGTTGGTGAAACTGGCCAACCGAAGCGCCATTAGGTGCAGGATGTCCTGCTGCAACGGGAGAAAGCCACTCAGGCTCAGGACGGCCATGGCATTTGTGAGCACTTTGCCATTGAAATACGTAAAACCCTCACCAATACGTGAGTAATCACCTGACCCCATGACCGAAATTACCTGAGCTTTGTCAGGCAAGGTTGACTGCAATAGTTGGGGTATTATGTCGCTTGACGGCCATGTAACCTTCGCCTGCAGAAGAAAAAGCGCATGATCGGGTAAAGCCTCAGGCAGACGCAGCCGATGGATCAACTCACCAATGCTCGGCGCGAGGCGCTGACGCTCCTGCTCGTAAACCTGTTTCCACTCTTGCTGTCCTTCCGGCGTTGCGAGGTCCTCCTCTCGCGCGGGTGGGACTGCGTCGAGGCCGGACAGCACCTCCAATCGTATGTCCCCAGTGCCGCAAATAGCCATAAGGCGGAGACCGCGCCTTCCTTGGGCCAGACGTTCCACTTGCGCTGGTTCAAATGGCAAATCGAGCCGGAACAAATGGGAGACCCCTGCCCACGGAATATCCCGCGCTATCTCCTTCATTGAATTCGCTACGGCGGTCGGGTCATTGAGATTATCGCAGATAAGGATACATTGGGGCCGATTGGTCCCCAGTTTCTGTTGCAAATCCTTCCAGGCGTCGCGGACGAGTCCTGCCGCTTGAATCCTTGTAGCGGTCACCTCCCCGTCGGAGAGCCTTCGCGTGGCCGAGACAAAAACTGGAGGCGCGAAATCTGCCGCCTGCCTGATCGTAATCGGTTCAGGGCCGGACATTCCAATTCGAGCCATTGTATCAGAGTCTGGCAACCACCAAGCTTCGAGCAGTTGGCCGGTTGTAGCGAGAAAGTTGATTTGAGTTTCCGGGCGCGTCCGACCTGGCGTTTCCAAAATCGTTGAGTCAATCGGTCCTAGTCCTACCATTAACTTGATCTTCTTTCGCGAGATCAGTTCACCATAAAAGTGCAGGTCCCTGGGGAAATTGCGGCCTCCGTTTCGCACTGGATACGCATCCATCATGTCATCATGGACATTGAACCGATAAACCTGCTGAATCCGGTTTGCCGGGTAAGAAAGCAGACGCAGCACCTCGAGAGCGCGGTTGGTCGCGCCTGCCACCGTTAGTGTCAGGACCTCGTTTGTCAGGTGACGCAGGATCAGGCTGGCCGGGCCTTTATCCTCGAACAGATCCCTGCGACGAATCGTTTGCAGCAGGCCTTGGCGAAATTCATATTCGCAACAGCTCGCCTGGACTCGCGCCGAAGGATGGGTGGATTCTCCCTCTAGCATGACCGAAGCATTGGCGAAGGACTCTTCCGGCAAAAACCCGCTGCCCGTCAGGGCTCGGGAAACTTTTTGTGCGCGCTGGAGCAAAGCCGTCGCAGCCAGATTGCTGTACGTGTCCGAGGTAGGTCCGGAAAGTCCCTGGCCTTCAGCGTTGAATGTCCTGAGGGCGAGCAGAACGACCGCCACTACACAAGGGAAACGACCTTCGGGGCTTGCAGGGGTAGTCGCATGCATGAGCCGAACCTACCCCTGCCCCGCGCCGGCGCAAGGTCTTTTCAGGCCACATGGCTTTCAAGCTGCCGGCGCAACAAGTCAGGCCTGATTTACCGTGCCAGAGCCGCAGTCAGTCAGAAGCCATCAATTCCTTTGTTGATAAACCCGAACATAGTCAAGGTACATATCGGCAAGGCCATGATAGCGCGACAAATCAACCGGCCAACCGCCACCGGTCGCGAGATTGATCAAAAAGAAGAATGGATTTTCTTTGGAGAGCGGCAGCGTTAGGTGTCTCCCCACTTCGATATTATCGCAATAGTAGATGGTGTCCGTCTCGGTAACCTTGCAGCCGTAGAGATGGAATGTCTCGAACCAGGTCGAGGGAATGCCGAACTTGCGCATGCGAATCGGATTGTGCATCGCCTCGAAGGCCTTTCTTTCAAGGGCCTTGCCGGGCTCTCCCTGGTCCCAGGCGTGAGGAGAAATCATGTAGGCGTCGAAAGCGTTTGGCTCGTGAGGACCTTCGCCTCCATAGGCCTCGATGATATCCAACTCGTCGCATGGAACTTTCTTACCTTTGACCTGCTCGGTCATATAGTCCGTCAGCAGCCAAAAGGCCGGCCAGGTGCCGATGGCATTGGGACCAATGAACCGGCATTCGAAATAGCATGGGGCCCTGGCCGTAATGCCGCTGGCGTCGTTCTTCATTGAGGAAATCAAGCCGGCGCTGTGCAATTTATCGCTAGCCCGGATGCGGAGATAGGAATCGACCTGCGCAAAGGGATTTTTAGGTGAATCGTAGCTGGAGAAGGTGTGCTTGCTGAAATCCTGCCAGCCGCCCGGGGGCTTGTGATCATAGTAGGTGGCCTTCCTGTCTGTGCTCGAAATAGAGAGTGGTCGATCAAAATCGTCAGCAAAGACCAGGGCCATGCCTTTTGCCGCCGGTGGCGGCTCCTTGGGCAACCCCTCGTTCCAGGAAACGCCGCCCTTATTATAAAGCTGAAGATAGCAGTTATCCTGGGCGGTGCTATTCTGGCCGCTGATTCTCACCGTGACGGGGCCATGAGGATACTGGCCGGCGGGAAACACGAACGAGCCATGGCCCTTTTCATCCAGGACCACAATAGCAACCGTGGCATCGGACCCAAAGCCGCTGCCTTGCTTCCAGCATTTGACTGTGAGGCTCTTGAAGCCTGGCGCATCAAGGGTGACGGTGGTGTCTCCTTTCACTTCTGAGCAGTACTCCGGTGAGGCCACTGCCACCTCGGATGAAGCGGCCGCGCTCACAGAGGCCACCTGAGAAGTCAGCAGCAAGGATATGAGTGCTAAGAACATCATGGCCCATCGGGCAGGATTTATCCAGGCGTCCGACCGCAAAAAGAGGCGGCGCATTGCGGTGAATCGAAGGAACGTTCGTTTAGGGATCAGGCGCCGCACAGCCGCTAAAGTACCAGTTGCACACATTGGCATATTCGGTTTCTCAGTGTCTGTGTTTCAAATATACTTTCCTTGGCGCTGCGTCCGTGTCCAAGCGGCGACGAACATACCGTTCCCTCCGAACCGTTCGGGCTTGAAATACCATTGAGCCGCCGCTGGGAGACCGGGGTCCAGGGGATTACGGATTTCAAACGGTGCAAAGGCTGGACATTCCTTTTCAAATTTTGCGGCCACATCCGCCGTTTCAGGCCGAGTTAAGGAGCAAACGGCATAGATAAACTTGCCGCGGGGTTTTAGAACAGCAGCGGCAGAGCAGAGAAGTTCTTCCTGCAAGAGAGCGAGTTCTTGAAGGTCGCTGGGAGTAGTTGTCCAGCGGGCATGCGGGTTGCGATGCCAGGTGCCTGTGCCGGAGCAAGGCGCGTCGATGAGGACGCCATCGAATTTGGTTTTGGTTGGCAACCGCGCGGTCTGAGACCAGAGGGCGGCCCGATAATTAAAAACCCCTGCCCGTGCGGCCCGGCGCTTGAGCCGCTGCAATCGCCACGGCGCCTTGTCAGTCGCCCAGATTAATCCCCGGTTCTGCATAAGATCGGAAAGGTGCAACGTTTTACCCCCTTCTCCTGCGCAGGCATCCCACCAGGTTTCACCCGGCTGCGGAGCGCAGAGGAGACCAACGGCTTGGGAACTGAGGTCTTGGAGTTCGAATTTTCCGGTGTGAAATTCAGGGATAAGAAACAAGTCCCGGTCTCCTTGGTATTCCAGGGTATCGGCGAGCGGCCCGTCACCGAAAGGGCGGCATTGGCCGAGGCTTTTGCACAAGGCGATGCCCTGGGCTGGCCGAGCGCGCAACCAGAGCCTGGGGGCGGTTTGCAGGGCGCGCGCCCAGGCGGGCGTAATGGTCATGTAATCAGCCAACCATTCCGGCACCGCCAGAGCGACCAGCTCGGCGTCCGTAAAGCTTGCCGGCTGATTCTGGAACCGTTCAGCGAGACTCAAGGCGTGCTCGATTTGACTGGTGAGCGGCTGGTGTGGGTCCAGCCATCGCAGCCATCGGTAAAAAGCGAAGACCGCATGGCTGACCTGGGCGGTGGATTGAGCGGGCAAAAAGCGCTGGCCCTTGAGGTCCTGGCGCAGCACCGCATCGGCCGGGTGCTCGCGGTCGGCTCGCGCAATCACGCGCTCAGCAAAGCGGAGCAGGTCCGCCGTCATAGCGCTCACCGCCCTGGGAGCTCGGGGTTCTGCGCGCGATGGGCGGTCCTTCACCGTTTGGCGCCCGGGCTCTGCGCTGCAATCAATTGGCGCAGGACGTAAGGCAAAATGCCGCCATGCTGGTAGTAATCGATTTCGATGGGGGTATCAATTCGGCACGTGACCGGGATGGTCTGGGCCTGTCCTCCAGCGCGTGTGATGCGCAGTTGAAGGTCCTGCTGCGGCTTGAGTCCGTGCCCCAAGCCCAGGACGTCATAGGTCTCGGTGCCATCGAGATGAAGGCCTTGCGCGTTAATGCCCTCCTTGAATTGGAGCGGCAACACCCCCATGCCAACCAGGTTCGACCGATGAATCCGCTCGAAACTTTGGGCGACGACTGCTTTGACCCCAAGCAATGCGGTCCCTTTGGCGGCCCAATCGCGCGAGCTACCGGTGCCGTATTCCTGTCCGGCCAGGATGATGAGGGGAGTGCCCTCCTGCTGGTAGGCCATGGCGGCATCAAAAATGGGAACGACCTGGTCTGAGGCAAAGCGCCCGGTTTTGGCGTAGCATTTGGTGACACCACCCTCAGTGCCGGGGACCATTAGATTCTTAATCCGCACATTAGCGAAAGTGCCGCGGGTCATGACACGGTCGTTGCCGCGCCGTGAACCGTAGCTGTTGAAATCTGCGAAGCCGACTCCCTTTTCGAGCAGGTACTGGCCAGCGGGGGAAGTCTTTTTGATGCTGCCGGCGGGGGAAATATGATCGGTAGTGACACTATCGCTAAAAATGCCCAAAGCGCGGGCGCCCTTAATCTCGAGCATCTGGCCCGGTTGCAGGTTGAACTCCTTGAAGAAAGGCGGCTCCTGGATATAGGTGCTGTCCGCTTCCCAGGGGTAAACGTCTCCGGAGCGGGAGGGGATTTCGTTCCATTTGGGATTTTGGGCGGCGAAATCGTGATAAAGCTGCCGAAACACTTCCGGTTTCAAAGCGGATTGGAGCAGGTCACGAACTTCCTGCAGAGTAGGCCAGATGTCTTTTAAATAGACCTCGCGCCCGTCCTTTCCTTTCCCCAACGGTTGGCGGCTCAGGTCGATATCGACCCGGCCCGCCAAAGCAAACGCTACCACCAATGGGGGAGACATCAGGAAATTGGCTTTAATGCTTTGATGCACGCGCGCCTCGAAATTGCGGTTGCCCGACAAAACAGAAGCGGCAACCAGATCGTATTTGCCGATGGCCTCATCGACGGGTGCGGGCAATGGGCCGGAGTTGCCGATGCAGGTGGTGCAACCGTAACCCACCAGATTAAACCCAAGCTTATCCAGGTAAGGCTGGAGGCCGGTTTTGGCGAGATAATCGGTGACAACCCTCGAACCAGGGGCCAGAGAGGTTTTGATGAGCGGGTTCACCATCAAGCCGCGTTCGACCGCCTTTTTGGCCAGCAACCCAGCCGCCAACATCACGGAGGGGTTACTTGTATTTGTACAACTGGTGATGGCGGCGATTAACACGCTCCCATGGTGGATTTCTCCCTCGCATTTCGGAGCTCCCCCGGCAAGTGTATCGGGGGTCGGGCGGTTATTGGCCATCTCCAATTCGGTGAGCGGATTGGTATTGCTGGTTCGCGCCTTTTGGCCTGCGACCGGTTCCTGGCTGCCGCCCCCCGAAGCGAAGCCGTCATCCAGTTTAACTGAAAAGGACTTTGCCAGGTCCGCTGAGGTTTTGCCAAAACCGTTTTCGCTCAAGGGCCGCGCAAAAGCGGAAACGAATTCGTTGCGCAGGTTTGGCAACTCGATACGGTCCTGCGGGCGTTTGGGCCCCGCGACGCTGGGAACCACGCTCGCCAAGTCCAGCTCCAGGTCCACAGAATACTCAAGCTGCCCCTTCTGCGGCATTCCGAAAAGGCCCTGCGCGCGATAGTAATTCTCGTAAGCGCGGCAGAGTTCTTGGGTGCGGCCTGTGGCCACGAGGTAGGCGACGCATTCCCCATCAATGGGGAAGAAGCCCATCGTAGCACCGTATTCGGGGGCCATGTTTGCAATGGTTGCCCGATCAACCACTGGAAGCGCAGCCGCCCCCGGTCCGTAAAACTCGACGAATTTTCCGACCACCTTCGCTTTGCGCAGCATCTGGGTGACCGTCAAGGCCAGGTCGGTCGCCGTCACCCCTTCGCGAAGCGAGCCGGTCAGATGCACACCCACCACGTCAGGGGTTAAAAAATAGACCGGCTGGCCCAACATGCCCGCCTCCGCTTCGATTCCCCCAACGCCCCAGCCGACGATGCCCAGACCATTAATCATTGTGGTGTGCGAATCGGTGCCAACCAAAGTGTCGGGATAGAACAGCTCCGAAGCTGCGGAATTGACAGACACCTGAGAAGAAAGAACACCCTTGGCGAGATACTCCAGGTTCACCTGGTGGACGATGCCGATACCGGGCGGCACTACCTTGAAGGTATCGAAGGCCTGCATGCCCCATTTGAGAAACTGATAACGCTCACGATTACGTTGGAATTCCATATCCAGATTACGGCGCAATGCCTCTGGCGAGCCGTAGAAATCGACCTGGACAGAATGGTCCACAACGAGGTCCACCGGCACCAGGGGTTCGATGAGTTTGGGATTCTTATTCAGCCGGGCAACGGCCGAGCGCATCGCTGCCAGGTCCACCAACAATGGAACACCGGTAAAATCCTGCAATACGATGCGGGCCACCACAAATGGGATTTCTTCGGTGCGCGGGGCTTTGGCCTTCCAATTGGCCAAAGACCGAACATTTTGCTCGGTGATGCGCCTGCCGTCACAATTGCGCAGCACGGATTCCAGCACGAGCCGGATTGAAACCGGGAGTCTCGAGACCGGGCCTGTCCCCGCCCGGTCCAGATGCGGCAATGAATAAAACAGGGCTTGTTGCCCGCCGCCCGCATCGAATGACTGCAAGGCGCCAAAGGTATTATCTGCGCTTTTCATAAATTCTCGACTTAACAAAGGAACACCTGCCCGACACAAAAATTTGGGGCTTTAGCGCCTGAGCGTCAAGCGCGCGTGGAAGTAATTAATGCGAATGGATAAGATGCGTCATTTGACTAAAGAGCGATTGGGTGTAAAGGAGGGTACCGGATGTAAGAGTCGAATCAGAAGCAAGCAGAACGTTAGGGGAAACAGGGTTATTATCACGATGAGAGATTCAGGGGCGTTGACCAGCAGTTTGGCCGTCGTGTTGGCATTCATCGTGCATTGCTCGCCTGGCGCTGAACCCCAGCCTTCATTCCCGGCCACAAGTTCTGGCCCGGCTTCCTTCAACGCTCCCGGCCCGTCTATCTGGCCGGAAGGTATTGGTAATGGTTTTGACCCCGCAGTACAAACATTAGGCATCAGTGCCGCAGGGGGCGCTGGTATCGCCGCTTTTGGCAGCGCTCAGGCCCATGACTTAGCGTTCTTGAGCCTTTCTTACGGGCACATGATTGGCCGCATCATGGGCAAGGGCGCCTGGTATCGGGGCAACTGGGAACTTCGGCTTGAGGCATTTGGAGGAGCGCAGTTCTCGCCAGACAGCAATTGGTTGTTTGGGCTCACGCCGCACTTGCGCTACAACTTCGCCACCGGAACACGATTCGTGCCTTTCCTGGATGGGGGCGCCGGGTTGACGGCGACCGGGATAGGGCCGCCGGATTTGAGCAACACCTTTGAGTTTAATCTACAAGGCGGAGTGGGCGTACACTGGTTCGTGGGCGATGAGATGGCGCTCACCCTCGAAGGCCGATACCTCCACCTGTCCTGCGCGGGGCTGAGCCAGCCCAACCAGGGTTTGAACACCGTGCTGGGGCTGGTGGGTGTGACCTTTTTTTTCTAGCCTTTCCTCACCGCTTCAGGAACTTGGCCACTGCTTCGGTGCGGGTCCGGACCTGGAGCTTCTCGTAAATGCGGCGGATATAGGTATGAACGGTCTCGTAACTGATGCCCAGTTTCTCAGCGATTTCCTTGTATAAAAACCCCTGGCTCAAACAATCCAGGACCTCCTGTTCGCGCTCGGAAAGATTCTCGGTCGGTTTTGCGGAAGGGCCAGCCCGCTGGAAGGACTGGGTGACCTTGCGGGCGATGTGGGTAGTCATGGGTGAACCGCCCCTTTGAACCTCGCGAATGGCCTCGATGAGTTCAGCGCTCTTGGTGCGCTTGAGCAGATAGCCGGCGGCCCCGGCCGCCAGAGCGTTGAAGATGTTTTCCGTATCCTCGTAAACGGTGAGCATGACGACCTGAGTTTCCGGGGTGACAACCTTAAGACGGCGAACGCATTCGACGCCATTGATGCCGGGCAGGTTGATGTCCATCAGAACTACTTGCGGGTGCTCCTTGGGGATGCCTTCGAGAGCCGATTCGGCGTCGGGATATTGGGTCAGGCATTTGAACCCCTCAGCCCGCCCGAGCACCCGTGCGAGCGTGGCGCGCAACTGCTCATTATCTTCAACAATGGAAACGGTGATAGACACGGGCAACTGGGCGACTCATAGCCGGTGTCGGCGGGCGAGTCAATATTTCGCAGATTTTACAAACAGCCTCTTAACATTCACCCGGAAGATTTCGGGCTTGAAACTTTCTCTTTTTGGCTCCGTCTGGCCGGGTGGGAGGTTAACTCTGCTTCCACTCGTTTGTTTAAGTCTTCAATTCTCTTGAGCAAGTCCCGGTTGGCTTTTTCCAGGTCCAACACCTCCCTGCGCAGGTTTTTGAAATCATCGACCGGTTTGCGCCCGGCCCGAAGGGTGGCAATGGCCTGGTCGGCGGCGGAGCCTTCGGGGGTGGTCTGGGGAGCCGAAGTAAAGGTCTCAAGGAGGGCGATGGCCTTCGGATCGCCTAAAGTGCCCAGCGCATTAATGGCCGCCAGTTGGACGGTCTTTCGCTTATCGTTGACATAGCCGGCAAGGAACTGCCGCACGTTATCTTTTGTATCATTGTTGCGCGCCAGGCAGGCCAGCGCCGCAAGCCCTTGCCCAAAGCCGCGGCTGGTGAAGGCCGATTCCTGCTTGGCCAGCGCTTCGAGCAAAGGCGGGATATAAGCCGGGTCATCCTGCTGGCGCGCTGCGCTGATGGCAGCGTCCGCCAACTCGTTGCGGTATGAGCCCGTGTCCAGCAACTTCAGCACCGCTTCACGGACTTCGGGTTTGTTATAGCCTGCCATGCCGCGAATATCTTGCGAGAGGATGACTGGATTTTTTTCCTCGCTTAACCGTTGGCGGGCGAAGTCATAGGCCTTCTGGTCGTAGAATCCGTCAATAGCCGATGCGACCCATTCGCGGACGCGCGCGTCGGGCTGGAGCGTGGAGGCGAGCAGGGCATTGAGGGCTTCATCGGTGTGGATGGAGCGCAGCGCGCGGGCGGCCTCGATGCGCACCCCATAAAAGCCATCGTGGTTGAGCGTCTCCTGGAGCTTGGCGATAACACCCTTATCGGTTTTGGTTGAAAATTGTTCGATGGCGAGCAAGCGGCCTATCACATCCTCTTTATCGGCTAATTGCGCGTAGAGCATTGGTCTGGGCACCGTGAATTGAATCCTGGCCAGCAGCGTGTATTCAGGGTCCACCCGCACCAGTTCAGGCGCCGCACTTAAAGGGAAGTAAAAGTCCTCCTGCTTTTTGGTAACCTCGATGGGAGCATTGGAGGTCCCGAAGCTGCTCTTAAAGCGAATTGTCAGCGGGAAATTGAACAGGAGGACATCCGAATTGATTTCCTGGACCTGGCGAATGGAGATTTTGGCCAGCTTCGTCAGGTCATCCCAGTCATAGTTGATTTCCAGCTCAGGCTGGCGCCCGTGATAGAGCCATTGATCGAAGAACTGGTCGAAGGACCGGCCCGAGAGTTCCTCGATCACTGACCGAAGGTCATCGGTGACAACATTGCCGTATTGGTGACGCCGGAGGTAGGTTTTGATGCAGCGGCGGTACAGGCCCTCGCCCAGTTGGCACCGGAGCATGTGGAGCACCCAGGCTGCTTTGGGATAGGCCAGATAATCGAACATCTCGCCCGGTTGATTGTAATTGCGCCGCACGATAGCCCTCGAATCATTCGTGGTCCCGGTGATTTGCCGCGCCCGCTGGAACAACTCATAGAGCATCGCGTCGCGTCCATGTTTATGGCCGTTGTACAACGTCTCATAAAAGGTGGCAAAGCCCTCATTCAGCCAGATGTGGCTCCAATCCTTGCAGGTGACCAGGTCCCCGAACCATTGGTGGGCCATCTCATGCGCTATCAGAGACTCGCTCGAGCGGATATTCTCCGTCGCATCGGTGAATAATGTCCGGTCCGTCAGGGTCGTGGCGCTGGTGTTCTCCATGCCGCCGGCCACGAAATCATTGACGCAAACCTGGTCGTATTTGTCCCACGGAAACGGCACGCCGATTTCCCTGTTGTAGAACTCCATGATGTCCTTTGTTCCATGAAAGGAATTGCGCGCTTCGTTGAATTCGGAGGGGGGCGTAAAAAAGGCAAGAGGCACATTGCCGTACTTGTCATCGAGTTCCTTGAAATAGCCTGCGACCAATGAAATCAGGTAGTTCGAGTGAGACTTTTCCTGTGACCAATGAATCACGTTCAACCCGGTTGCCGGGTCTTTGCTTTGGGAAACCAGCCGGCCATTGGAAATGGCCGTCATCCCCTCGGGGACGCGGCAAGTGATTTCCGAAGTCAGCCGCTGGTTGGGCGAATCCATGCACGGATACCAATGGCGCGCCTCTATCTCTTCTCCTTGCGAAAACAAGTGGGTGTCGCCTGGTTTGTATCCCATTTCGGGCGTGCGGAAGTACAGGCCCTGCTCGGGATGGGCGGAATACGCCACGGTCATCGAGGCCTCGGTATCGGCCGGCAATGCTTTTGTAAAAATCACAATCAACTTGTCCTCCGTTAAATGCCAGGCCAGCACGCCGATCGTCGCGGTCACCGAGTGGACGTCCAGGCCGACGCTGTCCAGTTTCACCTGCTGGAGCGGTTGGGCGATGGCTTTGAAACGAATCGTCGCGGTCGCCTCGATCGAGCGCTCGTGGAAATCGGGTGTTACATCCAATGCCAGGTGGATGATCTGCGGCTCGCGGTCGGGTGCGTATTGACGGACCCCCAGGGCCTGAGGCGGCGCCAGGAACGTGGCGGACTTGATGCATTGGATGGAATCGGCCCCTGTCTCGGCTTGGAGCGGCAGCGGGAGCAGCACTGTCAGCGCCGTTGCCATGGCCGCTATCATTATATTTTTCATTATTAAGAGAATGTCCTGTCTAGCATAAGCGGCCTTGGCTTGAAAGCAGAACCTGACTGCAGTCAGTCGTTTGATGTCGTTTGATGTTCTTGTGTTCTAAGGATGGAGCAGTCAAAGTGCGCCCGTGCGAACATGGTGGCTGCTTTTCCTGGGGCTGTGGCTCCCCGCCGCGGCAGGAGAGAGGTACCACCTGATCAGGCCGATGCAGTACAGCGGGATGGCGGATGCCTCCGGGGCTGTGGCGGTTAGTTCCAATCTGTTTGTTGCCGCAGATGATGAAGACAACACTCTGCGGCTTTATCGCAGCGACCAACCCGGCCCGCCGCTGAAGGAATTCGATTGCAATGCTTTCCTCGAAGTCACCGGCAGATTCCCCGAAGCCGACCTCGAGGCCGGCGCGCGTCTTGGGGACCGTGCCTTTTGGATTGGGTCACATGGGCGCAATCGTTCCGGCAAAGAACGGACAAACCGTTGCCGGTTATTTGCAACAGACATCCAGGTCGCCGGCGATCAGGTGACCCTTACTCCCGCCGGCAAACCCTACAAATCGCTCCTGGATGATTTGATCAACGATTCCCGCTTTGACCGCTTTCATTTTGCCGCGGCCGCCTTGAGAATTCCAAAAGAACGGGATGCCCTGAATATCGAAGGGCTTTCCGGGACAGCGGAGGGGCGCCTGCTCATTGGTTTTCGCAACCCGGTTCCGGATGGAAAGGCGTTGCTCATTCCTTTGTTGAATCCGAACCGGGTTATCGAGGGCGAACGGGCACGGTTAGGCGACGCGATTCTGCTGGACCTCGATGGGCTGGGGATACGCGACATTGCATTTTATAATGGGGTTTTTGTCATTATCGCGGGGCCGTACGACGGTGGCTTTCCGTTTCATCTTTATCTCTGGGACGGGCGCAGCTCTTCCCCCAAACGCCTGAAGATAAATCACCTGAACCGCTATCATCCCGAGGCCCTCGTCATTTATCCAGAAATGGGTTTAAAGCAAATTCAAATCCTAAGCGACGACGGCAAACAGGTGCGCGACGGTGTCATCCAACATGAACTGCCGTTTCCGCAGAGGACCTTTCGCAGCTTTTGGGTTAAAGATTATTAGCCGCGCAGAAAACGCAGAGAGACCAAACAGCATTGTCATTCTTTAAGGTTGACTTCTGATACGGCTGGTTCAAGCTTCTGCGATATAAGCCCTTGAGTGAACCGATTGTGAGCCAGCAATGCAGCATCTCCCCCGTGGATGGGTCGGTGAAATTATCCGGGAACGTCCGGAACTCATTTCCCAGCAATACCCAGCAGTCAGGCGGATTCTTCCAGACGGTTCCAAACCCAGTGCGCTTCCAGGCGCTGGGCCAGACTTGGGTCAATTTGGTGAATCGAACGCTGCACTTAGGCGCGGAAATGGGAGTCGAGGGCCTCGAGTTGTTGGGGGTCGAAGTCGGGTTCGGAGCGGTCAATTCAGGTGATGAGGTGATCGACCGTTGGGGGGACTGCCAGATGATAGCCCAGATGGAACGGGTTTTCTTCACCGAGGGCGCCAATCCGCTGGGCCACAGCTATGCGAAGTTACTGCGCGGGCCTGAGGGCCGGCAAGATTTGGGGGATGTCATATCCCTGCTGCGCCAGGAACCGTGGAGCAAACGGGCGGTGGTCACCTTCTGCGGTGATGGCAATGGCAAAGTGCCCTGCCTAAACACACTTCAATTCCTGGTGCGCCACAATGCCCTGCACACGATGTACTTTGCCAGAGGCCAGGACGCGTTCAGGAAATTTTACGCCGACGGTCTTTGCGTAGGGCGCATGGCCCGGCAAGTAGCCGAAGGCCTTGGACTCAAGGCGGGGGACGTTCGGGGCTGGATCGGTTCAAGCCATATCTACCATAGGGACCGGCCAGCAATCGAGCAGATGCTCGATGGAGCCCGCGACTGGATTGGCGCCGCATCGGAAGGAGGCCATTGATGCGCGTTTTGTTTGCCGTGCCGCGCTCGTATAATCCCAAACAGATGTATCGGGAATATCCTTTGGGCGTCGGTTTCCTGGGCACACTCCTTCAGTCGAATGGTCACGAGGTCCGCATCTTCGACCAGAACGTCGAGGGCCTCGAGGACTCCAAGTTGTTCCAGCAAATTGCCGAGTTCCAACCGGCTGTGGTGGGTTTCTCGGTTATCACGCCGAACTACCCGGTCGCCCGCAAACAGATTAGCCGGCTCAAACAGGAACAGCCGCACACTCGGATTCTGGCCGGCGGGGTCCATGCGACTTTGTTCCCTGAGGACTTGCTCGAAGAGGGGGCCGACGTAGTGGTGCTGGGAGAAGGCGAACCGGTCATAACGGAGTTGCTGCGAAGAATGGAATCGGGAGAGGACCTGTCGGCAGTAAAGGGCCTGGTGTTTCGGGGGCCTAACGGGAAGGTAACTCGAACGGAAGGCCGCCTGCAAACCGCCGCCCTGGACGATTTGCCGCTGGTGGATCGCAGCCTGTATAACTTGCCTCGCTATACGCATCATTCCATGCTGGCCTCCCGCGGCTGTCCGCATCACTGCGCCTTCTGCTGCAATTACACGGGAACGGTCCGCAGCGACGGGGTGGCCATCCGGCAACACGAGCGGGTCATTGCCGAGATCGAGCACCTGCGGGATCGTTACGGAGCGCGCGAAATCTTTTTTGCGGATGATATTTTTCTGCTGCGCAAGGCGGATATATTGCATTTCTGCCGCGCGTATGCGGAGCGAAGGATAGGGGTCCGCTGGATTGGGCAAATGCGGGCCGACCGTGTGGACTCGACCATCGCCGAGGCGATGGCCGCAGCCGAATGCCAGCGGGTCTATTTCGGCGTTGAATCCGGCTCAGACCGGGTTTTACAGAATGCCAGGAAAGGGATGACCACCGACCAGATTCGGCGTGGGATTCGCGCGGCGATAGCGGCTGGGTTGCGAGTAAAGACCGGCTGGATTTATGGCCTGCCCGGGACTCTCGAAGAGCAATACCAATCCATTCCCTTCATGCTCGACCTGCGCCCACACGAAATCTCTATTCACCAACTCATTCCGTTCCCCGGTACCATTTATTATTCTGAGCCTGCCCGCTTTGGCATCCGCATCGCCAACCCGAAAGGCTTTGAAAGCTTTTGCTACGGCGGATTGGACGGGGACATTCAGTTCGATTATCTGAGCCACGAACAACTGCTGCAGTTGCTCGAAGATACTGTCCAGGCGCTCGAAGCCGCCGGGTATGTCAGCAGCGACCAGGCTGGGCCGGGTGCGGAGTATATTTATACCACGCCGCTGTGCCGCAACTCGATGAACGTGTTTCGTCCCACGGCGCCGATGCTGGCGGCATGACTCCCATGCCCCCTGGCGAGTCCGCCCAGCAGGACCTCGCACAATACCGCGCCGCGTTAAAGGGCATGGCGCTGCCGCAGTTTGCAGGACGGGACTCGCGCCCGTTTGTTGTCGCCTTCGAAGGAGCCAATGGCGCAGGCAAGAGTACTCTTTGCCGGTCGTTGGCAGGCGCATTGGGCGTCCCGTCCTGCCTCGGAACAGACGCGGCCTGGTTTAGCGAGCCGTTCAAAGCCCGAATGATTCGGGACGCCGAATGGTACGCCTCTGCGATGTTTTTTTTGAGCGGTTGTTTTGAGCAGATGCGCCTGCTGCGTGGCCTGGCGGCCCCGGTGGTCATAATGGATCGCTGTCTGTGGTCCACGCTGGCCGTGCATGCCGCCGAGAGCGTGGCCCGCCTCGAGAAGCTCCTGTGCATGCTGCGGCCAATCGCCATCGAAGTCCAGGCGCCGGACCTGACGATTGTGTTGGATGCGTCTTTTGCGACGTGCCAATCGAGGATTGCCCGCAAAGCCGGGGCCGCGCGCGCTCTGGATGAATTAACCGCCCAACCCGCCTTCCACGCCCGCGAACAGGAATTCTATCGCTGGCTGGCAAAAGAAAATTCTACCCTCCTGTTCCTGGATGTGGACCAGGCGGCGCCCGGCCACGTCGCCGCCCGGGCTCTGGAACTCATCCGGCAGAAAATCCCATGTTGACGCTGGTCACCTCCAACCCGGCCAAGTACGCCCCTTTTAAACAGGACCTCGACCGGTTGCGTATTTGCATTGAGCGGCCACACGCGCCCCTTCCGGAACTCCAAAGCCTTAGCTTCGCAGAAAACCTTGCTGCTAAGGCGCGGGCAGCCGCAGCCATGTTTGGCCGACCCGTCCTGGTCGATGACGCGGGGGTGGTGCTCGAGGAGTACGCGCCCTTTCCCGGACCGCTTACCTCGACAGTAATCAAAAGCCTCGGTATCCCGGGCCTCCAGCGCCTCTTAGCCGGGGCATCAAACCGGGCCAGAATGGAATGCCATCTCGGCTGCTGGATGGACGAACGGCTCCGAAGCTGGAACGGCCAGATCGAGGGCCGCATCGACTTCACCCACCGACCGCGCGATGGGAGAATGATTCTTTCGGATTTATTTGTCCCAGACGAGCAGGCGGAACACGGCCGCCTGGCGCATCGAGCCCGCGCGCTGGCCTCGTTGAAAGGGGCCGCTTTCGAGTTGCACTTGCAAGCAGCCCAGGCAAGCGCCCCTCAGATAATCCCCTGCCCGGCAGCAACCGGCTATGAATGTCCTTTTTGCGCCGAATTCGACCAGGACGGCCCGAGCATCTTTCAGGAGATGATGGGCGACCGGTTGGTCTCCAGAATCGTTTATGAAGACGAGCATTTCATCGTAATGCCGCCTTTGGGCGAGTTCATGGAAGGAGGTCTGTTGGTGCTGACGCGAGCGCACGTCCTGTCCCTTGCGCACGTGGAAGATGCGCTGTTGGGCCATCTGGAACGTCTGCTCAAGGCGATCGGGGGAGCAGTGCAGAAAAGGTGGGGCGTGGCTCCGCTTGTGTTCGAACATGGTCCGGCTCCGCAGTGGGGCAAAGGTGTGTGCTGTGTCGATCATGCCCATTTGAACGTCTTTCCTGCCGTGGTCCAGGTCTATCCGCACCTCGCTGAGCGCATGAGCTTTCCCATCGGCGCTCTTTCTGAACTGTCCCAGCTCCGCCATGCTGAATTCGGCTATCTCCTGGTTCAGGAAAATGATGGCACGCGTTTGGCCTATGATGGGAAGGATGTCCCCACTCAATTGGTGCGCCGAATCATTTGCGACGCCATTGGGCTGCCCGAGCGCTGGCACTGGCGGGATTACCCAGGCGCAAGCGAGTTGGTGGCCACTTTCAACGCGGTGAACGGACAGATTCACCTGTGAAACGCAGCGGAAAGTTCGGGAGCCGGGATTCGTCGGACGCCCAGGCGCTCAGGTCTTCCCGGCTCTACGAAGGCCGCCAGGTGGCGGCGATCGCCGCGCGTTGGGATGCCCGAGCGGCAGAGTGGGACAGCACCCTGAACCAGGCCGAGTGCCATCTAAATGAGGACGCGGCCTATGCCCGCTTTCTGCGCCAAGTTCATCGGGTGATTGAATCACGACGCGCCTTTTGTCGCAGACACGGCGTCATTGATGCCGGTTGTGGCACGGGCCTGGTTCTGGCGGAGGTTCTCTCCTCATTCGCCTGGGGCATTGGGGTCGATGTGAGCCGACAAATGCTCGCAATGGCGCGGCGGAAGAGAATCCCTAACGCCAGGTTCCTCCAGGGTGATTGTTTCCGGCTAGCCGCCCTCTGCCCCAAAGCCGGAGCAGTCCTCTCAAGAGGCGTCCTGCTATCCCATTACGGGCGGCAACATAGTGAAGCCCTGCTCCGAGCGGCAAAAGAAGCCCTTGTTCCAAGAGGCTTTCTCATTTTTGATTTTCTCAATCAGGCGGCTCGCTCGAAATTCCAGCATGCCCCGGAGGAGAAGGCCTGGTTTTCCGCAGAAGAAATCTTAGCCCAGGCGCAGCGGGCCGGCTTGGGTACAGCGCGGGTGTTGGGAGGGGGGTCCCGTCGGGTGTTGGTTCTTGTGGCTTCAAAATGATTGACTCCTGACAACAGAATTGTTACCTTTGTGTTAAATGTGGCGCGGATTATGCCTTAAGGCATTTATTCTGAATTGTTCGAACCATCTGTGACATATCGCCGAATGACTCTAGCGGGTGATTGGAAAGTTCCGGAAATCATGGCCACGATGGGACCAACTTTGGAGAAATCCGAAGATTTGGTCCGAGCCATTGAAGCCGGCGCTCGCTGGATAAGGCTTCCGTGCGGCTACCGCCAGCGCCCCCACTTGGAGAACGCCCGGGTCGCGCGCGCGGCGTCCGCTCAAAGCGGTATCCCAATCCAACTGCTTTTGGACCTTCCTTCTTCGCGGCCACGCACCGGTTCCATGCAGGAAGTCCGGCTCAATCCTGGCGACCGCGTGCTATTCTGGGACTCGGAAATTTTTGAAGTCGCGCCGACCCAAAATGGCCTCTGCGCAGTGCCCTTGCCGGGTTTGGCGCATTTGCACGAAAAGCTCGTTCCCAAGCAGCGGATGTGGTTTTGCGATGGGCGGCTCAACTTCGTTGTCGATGAGCTGTGCGCCCAAGGCGTTTTGGCGCATCTGGTTCAAGGGACCATCCCGCTCAAATCGTCTAATTCACTCTTTCTGCCCGACAGCCCCAGCCCATTTGCGGCCATTACCCCGGCCGACCGCGTATTGTTGGAAGCTTTCGCAACCGCCGGCCTTGTGCCCAATTGGGTGGCTCTTTCGTTAATTGCCTCTCCAGAAGACGTCTCCGCAGCCCGGCGTGAGGTGCGCAATTATTTGGGCAGGAAGACTAAAATCATGGCCAAGTTCGAGACCGCCGCTGCTATGGAATGCGCCGAAGACATCCTGAACGCGGCGGACGGGATTATGGTGGCGCGCGGGGACCTGGGTCTTGCCTTGGGTTATGCCCGGCTGCCCGAGGCGCAGGACCGGCTGGTCGGGGCAGCGCGGATGACAGGCAAACCGGTGGTTGTGGCCACCCAGGTCCTCGAGACCTTCGCCGAGACCGGTTTGCCACAACGCGCCGAGCTTTCCGACCTCTCGCTGATTGCCCGGCAGCAAGCCGACGCCATTATGCTGGGAAAGGAGACCGTCTTTAGCCCACGGCCAATCGAATGCATCCGATTTGCGCGGGAGGTGCTGACCTATGAAACCCGCCGGCTGGAGAGTCAATCCCAGACGGGGGCCGCCGTCGAGGCCCCTTATGCTGCTCCTTCGGATGAACTTCCGTAAGAACCCCCTCCTGTTTTTATGGGGCACAGCGCCCGTTTCGAGTTGAAATTTGTCATCGAGGAGTCACGCGCGGTAGCTATCGCGGATTTCCTCTGCAGTTACCTTCGTCCCTCCGAGCACAACGGTTCCGGCCCGATTCGCGGTCATCCCGTTATCAGCCTGTACCTGGATTCACCCGATTTCTTTTTCTTCTGGCAGTCCTACACTGGGCATAAAAACCGTATGAAACTCCGCATCCGGTTTTATGATGACGAGTGGAAACGGCCCGCTTTTCTAGAAGTCAAACGCCGCGTGAGCGAAGTGATTTGCAAAGACCGCGCCATGATTACCCGGGACGGCGTCCGCCAAATCCTGCTCAACGGATGGCCCGACCAGCCCTATTGGGCCGATTCCCGGCACCTGATCCACGGCGCCCGCCGGCGGGATGTTAGCGATGATTTCTGGCAGTTCGCCAACACCACCAGGGTGCGCGGCGCTATTTACGTCTCTTATTACCGGGAAATCTATGAAGCCCCGGATGATGAGGAATTGCGTGTGACCCTGGACCGTTACATTCACGGCAGCCGTTACGACAGCAGCGGCGAGATGCGGGTGCCCCGCCGCGGCTGGCAGCCTTATCTCCCGCCCTACCTGGCCCCCTTTCCGAAAGACGGGGTCATCCTCGAACTGAAGTTCGATAACCAGGCACCCCGCTGGATGTTTGATCTTGTCAAAATCTTCAATCTCCGGCAGACACCCGTCTGCAAGTACTCGGCTTGTATTTATGCGCAACAACTCCACTGCGGCCGCCAGGTCCTGCCCGAACAAGAGGAAGAACTCGTGTTATGAATGAGTTTCTCAATTCCCTTTCAAGTGCGGATTTCAGCCGCTCCGCGATTCCTGGCGCTCCGGAGCCGATGGTCATCATCTTCATGATCGTGCTGGCGTTTGCGATTGGGATGTTTGCCGGCTTCGTCTATATGTGGACGCACGAGGCCCTCTCCTACTCGCGCACTTTTGTGGGCGGCCTGGCTGTTCTGCCGATTATTGTGGCGATGTTGATGATCGCCATGGCCAGCAACCTGTTTGTCGCTTTTGGTTTGCTCGGTGTCTTTGGCGTCGTGCGCTTCCGCAATGTGCTCAAGGATACGCGCGACACGACTTACATCCTCTGGGTGATCATGGAAGGGGTGGCCGTGGGCACAACCCGCTTCTCTACGGCAGTCCTCGCCGCCCTGGGCATCGCTGCCGCCTTTGTGTGCCTCAGACTCATGTACTTTGGCACACGCCATCGCTATGATGCTGTGCTGAGCCTGCGGTTGACCGGCGACATCGCAGCGGGCATGGCCGCTCTGAAATCCATCCTCAAGCGGCATGCCACCCGTCTCGACCTCGCCAGCGAACGACGCGCCACCAAGGAAGGAACCGATATCACTTACCGCCTGCTGCTGCGCGACATCTCCCGTTCCAGCGAGCTGCAGACTGAGTTGGCCGGGACCGAAGGTTTCGCCAACGTGGCTGTGTACATGCACGATGACGAGGCGGAGATCTAAGGGGCCCGCGGGCGAATTAGCCGCAAAAGAAGGCAGAGAACGCAAAGAGCGGGAAAAACTTCTGGAGACCTCCGTTAAGAGCCTTGGGCTTCGGAAGCGGCTTGGGTATTGGCTTCTGGATTTCCTTTGATTCTTAGCGTTCCTTCGCGGCTAATGATCAAGGAGGACTAAACCCACCCCAAAGGGGGGATTATCCTGATTGATAGCCCTGGGACTGTTCTGGAGGTTGAGAGTTGTATGATTGCCCGATCCACCATTCAACCGGGTGAGGCCATCCGGCCGGCGATGGGCGTCGTTCAGGACCCAGGGGCGGTCCTGGAGGCCCTGGCGCCAAAGGCAAAAGCCCTTCACCGTGAGATAGCCAAAGTGATTGTCGGCCAGGAAGAGATCATCGCGGCGGCGCTCTATGCGTTATTGGCGCGGGGGCACTGCTTGTTGGTCGGTGTGCCCGGGTTGGCTAAAACGCTCCTGGTCCACAGCCTGGCTCGGACATTGGACCTGAGCTTTTCACGGATTCAATTTACGCCAGACCTGATGCCTTCGGACATCACCGGCACGGAAATACTCGAAGAAGATACCGCGACGGGGCATCGCCGATTCGAGTTTATCCGCGGCCCGGTGTTCGGCCAGGTGTTGCTGGCCGACGAAATCAACCGCACGCCGCCCAAGACGCAGGCAGCCCTTTTGGAAGCCATGCAGGAAAAGACCGTAACGGTTGCGGGAAAGGTTTACCGGTTGGAAGAGCCGTTCATGGTGCTGGCGACGCAAAACCCGATCGAACAGGAAGGGACCTATCCGTTGCCGGAGGCGCAACTGGACCGGTTCCTGTTTGAACTGTTGGTGCCTTATCCGACGCTCGAGGAAGAGAAATGCGTGGTGGACCAGCATTCCTTTACCCCGCTCGAACATATCCAGCCGGTGCTGGGAGCCGACGAAATCCTCCAGTTCCGCAGCGCGATAGGCGAGATGCCTGTGGCCCCCAATGTTATCGATTATGCCGTTCGCCTAGTGCGCGCCACGCGGCCTGCTGACGATGGGCAGCAATTCGACTACATCAAACGCTGGGTCCGCTGGGGCGCAAGCCCCCGCGCCAGCCAGTACCTCGTTTTGGCCGGGCGCGCACGGGCTGCTTGCCAGGGTAGATTCAACGTGGCGTGTGAGGATATTGCGGCATTGGCGCCGCTCATCTTGCGCCACCGGCTTATTCGCACGTTCCACGCCGATGCGGACGGAAAGACCAGCGACGACATCATAAATCAACTGATTGAGGACGTGGGCCGGGATTGAGAAGGCGGTTTAAACATGCAGGAGCCGGCGTCAGGCGGGTCTGATCAACACCAAAAAGCCAAATGCCTAAGCAGCCCACACAGACTTTAGCCGAGCATTTCGATCCGAAGGTGCTCTCTGCCCTCGAAGGTCTCGATTTCAAGGCGCGCTATGTGATGGAAGGTTTCCTGAGCGGCTTGCACAACAGCCCGTTCCATGGGTTCAGCGTGGAATTCAGCGATTACCGCAATTACCAGGCCGGGGATGACTTGCGAAACCTGGATTGGCGCCTTTATGCGCGCAGCGATCGGCTTTGTATCAAGCGCTACATGCAGGAAACCAATGTCCGGTTTTATATCCTTTGCGACGCCAGCGCCTCAATGGGCTATCGCGGGGCTGGGGCCTGGGGCTCAAAGATTGAGTGCGCCAAGGTCCTCGCGGCGGCCTTGACGTGGTTCTTATTGAAGCAGAACGACGCGGCGGGAATGGTGCGGCTGGATGAGCAGAACGCGGCGGAGTACATACGCCCATCGCAAGGCACTGCGCAATTTGGATTGATGCTGCGGCGCCTGGAAGCCTTGGCGCCCGGCGGCGGCCCATGCCTGGCGCGTCTCGTGCAGCAGGCAACCCGCTTGATTCATCGCCGCAGCGTCGTTTTGCTCTTTTCAGACCTGCTCGAATCCAACGATGAAATCGCCCTTGCCTTTAAACAACTCCGCTTCGAAGGCCATGAGGTCATTATTTTCCAGGTCCTGGACCGCGACGAGGTGGAGTTTCCTTTCCTTGAGCCGCGAGTTTTCGAGGATTTGGAAAGTGGAGTCCGGCGAGTGGTTTCTCCAGCAGCCGTCCGCGAGAAGTACCTCGAGCGGTTCCACGCCTTCATGCGGCGTCATTATGAATTGTTCCGTGATCTCTCGATGCCCCACTGCGTGGTGCGCACCGACCAGAACCCCTGGGAGGCGCTGGCCCTGTTTTTAACCAAACGCAAACGGCTGTGCTAAACCGATGCCGCTGTCTTTTCTCAATCCCTGGTTCTGGTTTGGCGCCCTGGGTCTTGTGGCGCCCTTGTGGCTGCACTTGCGCCGCAAACAGCAGAAAAGTCTAATCCAGTTTTCTGCCGTTCAGTTTCTGACAGACCAGCCCGCTGCGCGCCGCGCCCCTTTGCGGTTGCGGGACGCGGCGCTGTTGGCTCTGCGGGTTTTAGGATTGCTCCTGGTTCTGGGGGCCTTTGCCTGGCCCTACCTTCATCGCGCCGGCGTTGCCGGGATTCGGGAAAGCCGTGTTTACCTGCTGGATAATACCATGAGCCGCCAGGCCAACAATGGCTTTGAAACCGACCGTGCCCGGGTCATCCATGAGCTCGAAAGCGCCGGCCAGGATGTTCAGGTTGCGGTGGTCGAATTAACCGCCGCGCCTCGGCTCATTGCCCCGTTTGGCATTGACCGCCAGGCGGCTCGCCAAAAGGTTCGTGCATTGCGGCCTTCTTTCCAGCGCGGCTCGTATCTGGCCGCTTTCCGTATGGCCAATTCGCTGCTCGCCAATTCCCTGGTGAAAAATAAGCGCATCATTCTGCTGGGGGACAACCAGCGCAATCAATGGGATGAAAATGGCAGCGTCCCGCCCTTTTTGGGCAACGCGCAAATCGAGCTTCCAAAGTCCACCGCGCCCTCGCTCCCAAATCTCTGGCTGGCTGACCCCCACGCGCAGCGGGTATTGCCGGGTGAAAAATCGTTGGTGCACCTTACTGTGAAACTCAACCACGCTGGTCCTGCAAAAACCGCTCGGGTCATTGTCACCGCCAATGGCCAGCCGGTTTTCAGCCGGTCCGTTCCCCTGGAAGGCCAGCCAGAGACGATGCTGCTCCAAGCGCAGTGGCAAGCCGCCCGCGAGCTGCCCGTCCGGGGCGAGGCAACCATCCAGGGAGAACCCGACGCGTTGAAGGCGGACAATAGCGTCTTTTTTTCACTGGACCCATTAGCCGAGGGCAAAGTGGCGTTGCTGGCTCAATCGCCTTACCTGCGTTTGGCGCTTTCGCCCGAGGTCATGCGGGGCCAATGGGCCCCTCGGTTGCTGAACCCGGCCAATCTGGCGCCGGAAATGGAAACGCAAGAGCTGGCGGATGTGCTCTGCATCGAGAGCGGCTATCTCCAATCGGCCAACGCTCGCAAATTGGTCCACCGCTATCTCGACAACCGGCGCGGGGTCTTTTTGCTCGTCAATCGGATGGCGCCTGCTGTGGTGGCGTTCTTGCACGAACTCGGTTTCGACCTTGAGCCGGGCGAGCAGTCCGCAACCCAAACGCCTCAGCATTTTGGTTTCATCTGTTCAACGCATCCCATTTTCCGTCCATTCCTGGCGCCGGATTTTGGCAATCTGTTGGACATCGAAGTCACCCAGTTCGCCCGCCTGCGGACTGTCCAGGGCGTCCCCCTCGTTCTGGGCCAGAGCGGCGCCGGTCTTTTTTTCGAGGGCAAGAATTATCCAGGAAAATTATTCTTGCTAGCCTTTGGTCTGGACCGGGAGCACACCTCGTGGCCGATTCATCCCACCTTTATCCCGTTTTTGGACCTGGCGCTGCAAGCCGCGAGAGCCGAACGGGCCAGTCCTGGCGTGTTTGAACCCGGCGAGGTTGTCCGGCTCGATTTGCCTGATGGGGCCTCGGGGCGTGAGGCCGTCCTTTTGCATGAGGGACGCGAAGTCGAGCGCGTCCGCATCGAGCAGCGCAGGGTGCAATTGCCAATGCCAGACCAGCCTGGAGTTTATGATCTGCGTTATGGCGCTGAGGGAACCGGCAGGATGCTTTGCGTAAACCCCTCGCCAAAGGAATCGCAATTAGTCTATGCCGCCCCACCCAATGCGCTGAAGAGTTGGAGAAGCGGTGATAAAGCCGCTGGCTCAATCGGTGGTAGAATACCCGGGGGCCAGTCGATGCGGGTTATCTTGCAGCAGCGCTGGTGGTGGTGGATGCTTTTGGCAGCGTTATTGGCGTTGGCCATTGAGTCGGCGCTGGCAGACGCAAAGAAGGAGGCCGCGTGAAATCGCGCTTTACGATTGTCGAACATAGCCTGAAACGGGCGGAACTGCGCTGGAAATTATTATGGCTGCTGGAATTGAGTTCGGCGCTGGGCATTCTGCTGTGTCTGGCAGCCCTTGCCTTGGGGACGGCCATCCTCCGTGGATGGATTACTCACAAGACCACAGCGGCCATCGGGTTCAGCCTCATCGGCGGCTGCGGATTTTCAGCGTGGCTGATGGTTTTGTTTTATTTGCTGAAAGGCGGGCCTGACCGGGGCTGGCTGGCTGGAACTGTCGAGCAATCCGACGCTCGTTTGCTCGATCGGTTGAACACCCTTGCTTTCCTGGAAAACCGCCCCAGCCAGGCCCGCTCGGAATCCTTTGCCCTGCGCATCGCCCGCCAAACTCATCATCTGCTGACGGGCAGTGCATCCCCTCAACCGTTCTCAGCCTGCAGGCCTTTGGGCTTTTTATTTGCCTTCATCCTCACGGCAGCGGTGACCGTCTTGTTTTTGGAGCGTTCAGCTCCCTGGAGCCGGCTAATGGCGGCGCAAAAGATCACTTCGGTCCGACCACGCCCGACTCAACAACCATTGGAGTTGGCTCTGCCGCCAACCAATAGCATCCAATCAAACCAGGCTTGGGGTGAGGTGCGGATTACCGAGCCGGGTGCGGACCTGGCCGTCACCCGCGTGGACATCGTTCGGCTTCAGATTGAAGCGGCGGCTAATCAGGCTCTCACCAATGTCGGCTGGTTCTCAACGCTCAATGGCGGAGAGGAAGTTACCCATCCGCTGGCGGCGCCCTCCGAACCGCACTACGCCTTATATCAGCCCGCCCTGGACCTCAGCAGCTTGCATCTGACGAATTGGGACGTGATTGCCTATTTCGCGCGCGCGCGCACCGATCACCAAAGCTCCTACGCGTCTCAACTCTATTTTTTGGAAGTGCGCCCTTTTCAGCAGGAGCTGATGAACCTGCCTGGAGGCCGGGAGGGCAAGGCCTATAAGACCCTCAGCCAACTCTCGGGGATGATTCAACAGCAGCAACAGGTTATCCGCAAAACCTACCAACATATTCAGCGCCCCGTTCAAACCGCTTCGGCAGACCAGAGAAAACTTGCAGAGACCGAACAAGACATTGGAGGCGCGGCAGGACATCTGAAAGCAGACCTGGCGGCCCAAGTTGGAGACCAGCCGGACGCGGAGACGCTGCATCGTATTGGAGAGGCGCAAAAGAGCCTCGAAGCCGCCTCGACCCTTCTTCAAACGAACCAAATGCAGCGAGCCCAAGGCCCTGAGCGCGATGCGCTCGCCCATCTGGTTGCTGCTCGAAGACTCTTTCAACAAAGCGTGAACCGGCAGCCCGGCGCATTTCAGAAACAAAGCCAGCAGGCATCATCAGGCTCTGCCGAGGCAGGCAAAAGCCTAAAAGACATGGCCGAATTCCGTGACGAATCAAAGGCCGGCGCGGATTTCGTTCAGAAAACACTCGAACAACAGCGCCAAATCGAACAGCAATCGTCTGAGGCGGCTTCGCCCGATGAAGGCTCGCGGCTGGCCTCACAGGAGCAACAACTCCGCAATGATCTCAACCAGTTTCAGGGACAGCACCCGCAGGTTTTTAAAAAATCGCAAGGCGCTTCCGAGCAGGCGCAGAAGGCTATGGCATCAGCCGCAAACGCGCTCGCGCACGGCAGCAGCCAGGCGCCCGAGGCGGTCAGCAATGCCACGCAGAAATTGGAACAGCTTAACCAGCGACTCCAACGCCAAGCCACCGCTGATCAGCTGGCCGACGCCTACCGGCTCAAACAAATGCTCGATCAACATATCCAAACGTTCGACCACATGGCCAGGCAGGATGGGCAGGTCTCCGCTGAGCAGGGCGCCCGCACTGCCGGGCAGGCCCGCGAGACCATCAATCAGCTCCGGTCGGCTGCTGAGGAGGAACCCACCCGTGCTGCTTTCGGCGACCCTTTGCGCGAGGCCCTCAGCGGCGAGCGCAAAGTGGACCTGGACACTCGGTTGGACCGTCTCGAACAGGCTGGACAATCCCCAGGCCAGGCACCCGGCGATGTCCCGCCCGCGCAACGCGCTGCCGAGGCTCGCGACGCCCTGGCTCAGGTCAGCAAGGCCTTCGAGCAAAGCCAGCCTAAATCCCTTCAAATGGCGCGCCAGTCTGACCCTCTGAAGCCCGATGAAAAGGGCGGTTTAACTCGTGGCATGGCCCAACTCGACAGCCTCCTGAAGCAACTCGAACACAACGGCAAATCCTCCGCTGGTGATCGGGCAGGCCAGGCTCAGGAGGCGCTCGCTAATTTGCAGGCCGGCATCAGCAGCGACTCTCAGGGAACCGATCAAGGCCGGCAACTCCTCAACCAGCTTGAACAAACCCTCAAGGGCGGGGGCCCGATTGACCCGAATGCCTTGCAAATGCTTATGAATGAGCTGCAGCGCTTCTCGACGGAGACCTCGGCCCGGTTGGCGAAACAGGAAGACCAGCCACAGGTTACAAGCATGGACCCTTCCCGGTTCCCTCCGAACTACCGCAGTCGCATACAAACTTATTTCCAAAAACTGTCTGAACATTGAGGGCTTTCCACTCCAAGTTTTGATGACTGCGGCAATCGTCTTTGAATTCCCCCTCGGCTGGCTCGCTGCAATCCCTGTGAGCGCGGCCCTGGCCTTTGCCGCCTGGCAACAGCATCAACGCGGTTTGAGTCGCTCCCGCATTGCCTATCTGGCCGTGCTCCGCCTGGCCGCCTTCTTGCCATTGCTCTTTCTTGCAACCCGGCCTATTTGGCTGAATAGAGCGGCCTTGTCTGCCTCATCGCGTCCGGTCGTCTTGCTGATGGACCGCAGCGAGAGCATGTCTTTGGCCGAGAACGGCACAACACGCTATGAAGAGGCCCTCCAATTCCTGCGCCAGCGCCTGCTCCCTGCATTTAAGGCCACCGGCGTGCCCGTGCGCGCCCTTCTTTTTGATGAATCCACCGAACTGGCCGACGGTCGCAGACTGGCTGCCACCAAGCCGTCAGGCAAACGCACCAATCTGGCGGGCGCAATTGCCCAAGCGCTGGAGGGCTCGACGCCACAGCCGCTGGCCGTCATTGCCCTAACCGACGGGAGCGCTAACGAAGATGCCGACAATTCGCGCGCCTTAGGCGGGCTGCTTGCAACCCATACCCCATTCATTGGCCTCGGTTTCGGCAGTGACCAGGGGCTCAATACCCTTTCCCTGCGCCGGGTCGAAGCCCCCTCGACAGTGGCGAGTAAAACCTCCTTCAGCATTTCAGCGCGCCTGGAAATGATGGACACCGAACCAATGCCCGCTTTTGATCTGCTGCTGCTGCGGGACGGCCAGGTTGTGCAAAAGCGAACCGCGAACCCCGGCAAAGGCGCCCGCGATTGGCTCGAGAGCTTTCGGCAAACTGAGGAAACCCAGGGCGCGCATACTTACACCGTGCAATTGGTGCCTCCTGAACAGCCGGGCCTTAAGTGCCTCAACGCGCTGGCCAGCGTCCCGGTTCGGATTGCCGATCAAAAAGAGCTGCGGCTGCTTTATATGCAAGGGGCCCTTACCTGGGATTACAAGTTTATCAGCCTCGCCTTGCATTCCGATCCGGCCATCAAGATCACGGGCCTGGCGCGCACATCGCATAACTCCGTCTTCCGGCAGAATGTGGAGAGCGCGGGCGAATTGGTGAATGGGTTTCCCACGTCATTGGCCGAACTGGCCCCGTTTCGGATTGTGGTCCTATCCAACTTGCGCCCATCAGACCTGAGCGCCGGACAACAGGAGATGCTCGCCCGGTTTTGCGGCGAGTTGGGCGGCGGCGTGCTGCTCATCGGCGGTCCGGCGACCTTTGATAGTTCCTGGAAAAATAGCCGCCTTGAACAGTTGCTGCCGGTGACCTTTTCATCTGAAGACGCCCTCGCTGACCCGGAGCGGCCCTTTCACTTGCAGTTGACTCAGGAAGCGCTCGAAAACCCCGTATTCCAAATCGCCGAGGACCGCTCCTCAGCCGAGGCATGGGCCCAGTTGCCAACCTTTTCAAGATACGCGCGGGTGGACGCGGCCAAACCAGGGGCGCTGGTTTGGATGCGCCATCCTGCCGATCAGGGACCCGAGGGCAAACGCATCCTCATGGCGGCCCAGCGCTATGGCGCCGGTCTCTCAGCGGTTCTGTGTGCGCAAAATTTCTGGCGCTGGCGCCTGGCAAAAGATTCCAACCCCGGCCAATTCGATCGCTTCTGGCGCCAGCTCTTCCGCTGGCTGGGCGACACCGCCCGGCAGGATGTGGCCATTCACCTCGCCGACCAGGAACTGCACCCGGGCATGGATGTCCATGTCACAATCGAAAAGCAGCCCAGTCCCGCCAGCCTCACAAATTCGAACCAAACATTTTTTGTGCGTGTGCTCAACGAAGCCAAACAGGTGCTCCATGAGGAGGCCATCGCGTTGGAGCCCCTTCAGCCTGTGGATTTCTCTTTCTATGCTCAAAAAGCCGGGGACTACACAGTCCTGGTGACCGACAACTTAAAGACGCCGGTTTGCACCCGGCCAATCGAGATTCGCGAACCGAATATCGAACTCCAAAATACCGCGCGCAACATGGAAACCCTGCGCCAATGGGCTTCCGTGAGCGATGGCTTGGCCTTCAAAGTCGAGGATTGTCCGGACGCAGCGGACTTGGTCTCGCGCATCAAAGGCAAAATCCAGGAGGTCCGCCACGCCAAAATGGTACACCGGCCCATTGGCCTGAACGGCTGGACCCTCACCCTGGTGCTGGCGGGCCTATGCGGGGATTGGCTGGCGCGCAAACACTGGGGGCTGAGGTAATGATAATTGCCAAAACATCCATACCCGAACTTCACGCGCTCGCGGCATGCGCTACAACTGTAAGGTGCCGAGCATTCCCGCTCTCCCCTTCAGAAAGGGAGAGGGCGGGGGAGAGCGGGCCCTCTCTGTGTAGTCCATCCAACGGTCCTCCCTGTCGATTCTCCCCTGTCCTTCGCCCCACTCGACTTGCGCTCGCCCTCGGTTTCCTGGTCTGGTCTTTACTCGCTTCCGCCCGTGGCCAGGAGATCAAGGACAACCAGATCAAGGACAACCGGGCCGCCTTCTTTATGGGCCGCGTCAAGTATAGCTCCAATGATGGCAACGACTGCGGCGGTGTTGGCCAGGAACTCATGAATCTGGTCTCCCGCGCCTCGACTATCAAGGTCCAGGAAGAACGCAAAATCAGCCTCACCGACCCGGACCTGTTTGAAACCCCGTTCCTTTTCATGAACGGCCACAATGATTTCACCCTGACTCAGTCTGAAATCGACAACCTGCGAGTTTATCTGAGCCATGGCGGGTTCTTCCTGGCTTCGGGTTGTTGCACCAATCCGAATTTCCCGAAGGCCTGGCGGCGCGAATTCAGCCGGATTTTCCCGGGTGAAGCGGTCAAGCCGATTCCCTACGATCACTTGATTTATCGCTCTTTTTACAAGCTGAGTCGCATCCGCTGCCTCAATGAACCGCGCGACATCCAGCTCGAGGGCCTCTTTTACAAAGGAAACCTCGTGGCTGTCTTGTGTGAAGACGGCCTCTGTTGCGCCTTCAGCGCCAACAACAGTTGCAACGAAGGCAAAGGCATCAGCCCCGAAGACGGCCAGCGCCTCGCCCTCAACATCGCCGTCTATGCCCTCACCCACTGAGCTGGTGCTGGGCACGGAAGCCTTCGCGCCAAGCCTGGTCCGTCGAATGCGGGGCAACCGGCGGGAGCACAAGCGGCTTTGAAGCAGCTTGCCCCGTCCGTGACTTGGGAGCAGATTGTCAGGGCGGTGGAACAAACCAAGCACGAACGCTGGGAGCAGTTTGCAAGACGAACAGCAGGGAAACTGAAATATTACAAAATAGCGTTATTTACCGTTATTTACCGTTATCTAGCGATATGGAGGAGCAGTCAACTGGGGAAGGTGTGAAGGAAACTGAGATAGGTCCGGTTGACTCCGGATGACGCCGGTTTTTTGGGGAAGAGCAGACTGGGGGGGAGAGGCAATGGCCAATAACCAATGGCCGATAGCCAACGGAAGGGGGGCAAAATGAGCGAAGTGCAATTTGGCGCAATTTGCTGCAATTTCGCGCAACTAACTGCAATTTGGTGCAACCGGTGGTCGGTGGTCGGTGGTCGGTGGTCGGTGGGCTGAAGACTGAACCGGAGGGGACTAAACCACGGAGGCACGAGAAAGGGGCGGTTTGCCTCCGATTGGTTCCGATTACCTCCGATTAGCTCCGGTTGGTTCCGGTTCATGAGGAGGCGTGATTTTGTTGGCAGGCGTTAGACAGGTTAGGTCTGGCTTGGTTCGAAGGAGGAAGGGTTCGAAAAAAAACGAGCGAGGACGAGGATGAAATTTGACATTGAATTTTTAGAAAGAAGGCCAGAAGACCACAGACTGGGAGGTCGGCTAACAAGGTCGAAGTGCAATTAGGAGAAATTAAGTGAAACTTGGTGGAATTAAGTGCAATTAAGTGCAAGTCATGAGGGGGAAGCGGAATCCAGGGGCTGAACATCGAACGCTCAACGTCGAACATTCAACATCGGAAGGAACCGAAGGATCGGAAGGGCACGGAGCCGGGGTGGGGGGGAGAGGGGGTGCTTTGGGGGTGTACAGCCGTCCCACCGTCCCAAGGCCGGTAAACACGGGCGATTCTCACTTTTGCGACCGTCCCACTGCCGTCCCAAACCGTCCCAACCGTCCCAATCAAAGCGCGATGAGGCTCGGAGTATTGGGTTTTTCCACCACTCCATCACTCCAATACCCCATCACTCCGTCTCACTCGTTTTTCCAGGGGATCAGGAAGTCAGAGGCTGAATGGAGACGAAAGAATCCGGGGACCGAGCGCACCGGAGTCCAATGTTGCTGCGCCCGAGTTTGGCCCGGAAATCGCTGCATTCAGCGCACTGATACTGCATTGCGGCATCATGCCTAAACCTTTTTTGTCTGGCTTAGGCCAAAATGGGAAATGAAAACTACATGAATAAGGAATCAGAAGCCAATGGTCACAACTCACCTCTCGTCAGTCAGGCTGGGCCGGCGGGGCCAGCGGAAACGCGCGCCATCGATCCATCGGCGGGGACGACTGCCGCGCTCCCGGCGGTCTCGCAGCAGGCCGCGGCTGAGCTCGACGAATACCTCGAATCCATCCTGGCACTTCCGCCGGTCGCGCCCTGGCCGGAGCCTGTGAATGGGGCCGAGTTGCTCGAAGCGATTCGCCTTAAAATTACGAGCCACGTGGTGCTTCCCAGGTGGGCGCCCGAAACGATGGCTCTATGGGTCCCTCACACGTTTGCCTTTCAATATCGCGATATCACGACCTACCTGGGCATCGAGTCGCCGGAACATCGGTGCGGCAAATCCACCCTCATCACCATACTGAGCGAACTGACCCAGCGGGCGGTGGTCGCTTCGAACGTCACCGCGCCATCGTTCTTCCGGGTGATTGCCCAAATCCTGCCGACGCTGTTCATCGATGAAGCCGATACGTTTCTGACCGGCAACGATGAGCTGCGTGGCATCCTGAATTCGAGCTCTTTCAAAAAGACCGCGTTCGTGCTGCGGGCGGTGAACCTGCCGAGCCAAACCGGGGCGGCGTCCGGCAATGGCGGTGCATCCTCCGTTAATCCCTCTTGCGGATATAACCCGGGAATTCTGCGCTTTTCCTGCTGGTGCCCGAAATTGATCGCCCGCATCGGGGCGTTGCCTGCGACTCTAGCCGATCGCTGCATTGTGTTCCGGTTGCAGCGCAAAACAGCCGATGAACCTTGCGAGCGGCTCAGAAAATTCAAATCCGACGACCTGAACCGCAAATGCCTGCGTTTTGTGCTGGACCACGCGGCGGAGATAGCCGCAGCCGAACCGGAGATGCCTGGTGAACTCAACGACCGCGCGGCCGATGTTTGGGAACCGCTGTTCGTTATAGCGGACCTGGCAGGCGGCTCCTGGCCGCAGCTCGCGCGGGATGCGGCCATCGGCGTAGCCGCCGCCTCTTCGGATTCGAATCCGATGGCGGTGCTCCTGTTCGACGTGTTCATCCAGTTTGACTTGGCCAAAAGCGATCGGTTGTTCAGTTCGAGGCTGGTCGAGCGCCTGAACGCTTACTCGAACCGGCCATGGAAGGACCTGCTGCGAGGCAAACCGATTGACGACCGGTGGCTGGCGCGGCAGTTGAGTCCGTATGGAATCCGCCCGCGCAACCTGCGCATCGAGGGTATCCAGGCAAAGGGCTACTGCCAGGAGGACATGGTGGAAACCGTTCGGCGGTATGTGCCCAAATCCGAGGCTCGGGCGCTGCTCGATGAACTCAGACCGCCTGCAGAGGAGGCCCCGGCCACCGGGTCCACAAATGGAAAACCCATGAAGGGCCAGCCCAGCAAAGAATAAAAAAAGGGGGGGTCAACTCGAAGAAAATTCTACGGGTTGAGCCCCCGAAACCGTCGTGCCTGACCTGGCCCGCTGTTACCCTCCCCAGCCGCCGGCAATCGTAAGCCGGCGGTTCCGACTTAGGGATTTTTCGGGTTCGTCCGAGTTGTAACTGTGCGCTGGCTGCTGGCGGTTGCCTAACAGTCGCCCCCTCTTTTCCCAGGAGCCCAGGATGTTTTTCTTCGGGTGGCGGTTTTCTGGACGGCTTTTCAATAAGTATT
>DASYZB010000135.1 GCA_035946615.1 Verrucomicrobiia bacterium | reverse complement strand
CCGGTAGAAATCACTCGCTGCGGCACAGGAAAACCCCTCGCCGGTTGCCATAACCTCAGCTGAACTGACTTTTGAGTCGGCTTGTGCGTCGCAAAAGACGGATGCACTGCTGTCGTCTTTCCTTACGTGCGGATTTGGGCCACATCCACCAGCTTGACGCCTTCAATTTCTTTCGTAATATTGAGCGAACCCTCTTGATTCTGAAACCTCAATTCGCCCGCCGATGTCCCGCATCGTGCGCGCCACGACTCCGGGCGTTCGTTCGATAAACTCCAGCCCCTTTTTAGGGCCCAGCACGGCGACGACTTTGGTCAGGCTATCCGATATAATGCCCTGCGGGGCGATGACATTGACCACGCTGTGGTCCGTCAACCCGATCCCGGTATGCGGATCGACGATGTGCGAATAGCGTTTCCCATTGATCTCCAACCGCTGGTACAGGTCGCCGGAGGTCGAGATAGCGCAGTTCTTCAATAACAGGAATCGGGCCGGAGGCGCGTTGGTGTCATCGACCGACGACAACTCGATGCGCCAGCCCGTCTTGCCCGGAGGCGGTTCGCTCACGCCCATATCGCCGCCGGCCTCGATCAGCGCTTGGCGAATCCCTTGCTCGCGCAACGCCTTTAAGGCCTGGTCCACTGCATAGCCCTTGGCAATCCCTCCCAGGTCCAGCCGCATGTTGGGCGCCAGCAGTTCCACCGTATGCCGCTCCGGGTCGAGCCGGACATGTTTGTATCCTACCGCCTCGCCGGCCCGGGCCAGGCGCGCCGGGTCTGGCAGCTTGTGCTGCCGCCGCGCCCTGCGCCATAAATTCACGTACGGCCCGACCGTCACATCGAATGCGCCCCCGCTCCGCTCAGCCAGGGCTTGCGCCCGCTCCAGCACAAACCATAAGTCATCACTCACATGCACCGCCTGCCCCTGGCCCGAGCTGTGCGAGAGCTTGCTCAACTCGCTGTCCGGGTCGTAATCGCTCATGATGTCGTTGAGTTGCTGGATTCGTTGGAAAGCCGCATCTGCGGCCCGCTCAGCGGTGGTCTGGTCTGCGGCGTGCAGCACCAGCCTGAATTCCATCGCCATCTCCAGACGCTTGAATTCATAGCGAGCGAGCGCTGCCGGCAGGCTTTCAGCGCCCAAGCAAGCCAAAGCGGCCCAAAGCAGGAGCCCGGCCCTAAAGGTTTGCATTGGCTTGGAACGTCTTGAACAACGATTCGACTTGCCGTCCATATTCAACGTAGTTGCGGCGCATGGCCTGCTCGGTCGAATTAGGGGAAGCGTTGGTGGCCGCCGACGGGTCATGAAAAACAACAACCATGTGCGGCTCGATAGACAGCGCCCCGTCGTAGCCTCGGGCCAGCGCGTCTTTTAGGATGTCAGCCACCCGGCCATGCCCTTCGCCGGGCCAGTTGTAATCAGCATCGTTCTCTGACGGGTTCCATGTGGCGTCCTTAATGTGAATGTGCGTCACGTGGTCGCGAATGTTCTCCCAGAATTCCCACGGGTCCTGTTTGGGCCAGGGCTTGGGTTTGGCGCGGTCGGGGTTGAAAATGGGATTGGCGGTATCAAAGACCCATTTCAAGCCGGGGCATTTATCGAGCAATTCGAGGGCATGCTGCCAGCTCATCCCGCCATAATTCATGCAATTCTCGTGCAGGGGCTGCAGCCCCGCATCCAGGAACATGTGGGTCACGTCCTTGACGCGTCGAAAAACCTCCGCGGGTATTTTGTATTCTTCATCACCAGGTTTGAAGCTCATGATACGAACAAACTTCGCCCCCAGCCGTTTCATGCGCGGGATGGCGCGTTTGACCTCGCCTAAAGTCAGATCCAAGGGGTCGTCGAGTTTCTTGGCCCAGTTCATGATGGTCGAGCCAAAGCAGTAAACCCCCACCCCGCTCTTTTCCAACTCCCGCACCGCCACATCAAAGGCGGGCTCCGGGATGTCATGGAAGTTCGCCTTGGGAAAGCCCCGCACTTCAACGCCCCGCATCTCCAGATAGCGCCAGCCGAGTTCTTGAGTGGCCTGGATTTGCCCTTCGAGGCTATTGGAGGCTTCATCGCCGATTCCTGTAAAGATCATATATTATTGAATTAGCGCTTAAATGATTTGGCAAAGTCTTCGTTCGAAACCTCGACTACCTTCTTTTCCACCCGCGAATCCGCGATGAGCTGGTTGAGGGTCTTTTCATAGGCGGCGCCGTCCATCGGCAGCTCGATGGTGCGGCCCACAAGCGATGAATAAAGCATGACGTTGGCCAACTCTACCGAATGGATTCCCTCGGCGCCCGGGGCAATGAGCGGTTCCCCATCGAGGATGGCGTTGACAAAATTCTGCATCAGGGTGCCATGGGGATTCGCGGCGTTATCAAAAGGAATCTCAACATTCCATACGTCCGGCTTTGCAAAACCTAATTTGGCGGATTTGCTGAACTGAATCATATCCGCCTCATTGCGGGTAAAGAGCAGCTTGTCGCGTTCGAGCACGAGCCGGCCCCGGGTGCCCGCGATTTCGAAGCGGTTTGCGCCCGGGGCTTCGCCTGTCGAGGAAACAAATGTCCCGGTAGCGCCGTTGGCATATTCGAGATAGGCGCTGACGTTGTCTTCGACCTCGATGTCATGAAACCGCCCAAGCTGGCAAAACCCACGCACGCGCGCGGGCATCCCGAGAAGCCATTGCATGACATCCAGATTGTGAAGGCACTGATTCAGCAGCACCCCGCCGCCTTCGCCTTTCCACGTGGCGCGCCACCCCCCACTGGCATAATAGGCCTCCGTCCGAAACCAATCGGTCATGATCCAGCTCATGCGGACGATCTGGCCAAGCTCGCCGCCCTGGACCAATTGGTGGATTTTGATGTAACGCGGCTCCGCCCGGAGTTGGAACATGCCGGCAAAAATCAGATGCGGTTGCTGGCGATGCGCGGCAATCAACCGCTCGGCATCCGCTTTGTGCGCCGAAATAGGCTTCTCGACCATCACGTGCAAACCCTGTTTGAGGGCAGCAATCCCGAGGGTCGTGTGCTGGTAATGCGGCGTGGCGATAATCACCGCATCGACCAAACCCGAGGCGATCAGGTCCTCCCCCTGAACGAAGGTGGCCAGCGGTTTGTAGCGGCCCAGTTTGGCAGGAACCGCGTCGGAGACGGCAACGAGTTCGGCGCGATTAATTTTGCCTGCGCCCAGATACGTCGAGTGATGCTGGCCGATGTTGCCCAATCCAATGATTCCTAAACGCACTTTGGTCATGGACAGGAATCTAATGGGGCGGTGAAGAAATCGGAAACGAAAAATCAGGCCGCTCTGGCGGTGCCCCAGGGCCAATGACAATATAGGTCGGATCCAAACCTTTGTAGGAGACGACGTAAGGAGTCTCTGATCAAGATTGTCAGATTGGCCGCCTTTGGTTCACCCGGAGGTTGCTGATCAGAGACTCCTTACGTCGTCTCCTACACTCAGGAATGGCGGCTCGTTGCTTCGACTCGGTCATTAGGCCCGGGTGGTGTCCAAAGCCTGCGACCTCCTTAGCGTGGGGCATGGGGGTCACTCTCGAACGACACAACCACTGCGTCCACTGATGTCTGTGTTTTCAAGCTTGCGGGAATTTTCCAGTGTGCGGACCTGACGAAAGAATGCTAAGTGTGCATTATGAAGAAACCGTTTCAAGGCATGAACCCCGGGTTGGAGCCGGAGCAATTAGCCTGGGGTCGAGACATTCCGGCCAAGACCAACCTTTAATCCGCAAATGCCTGCCACCAAACCCTCTCCCTTAATTGGCGAATACCTCATTGAACGGCTGTATGCTTATGGTGTCCGCCACGTCTTTGGCATCCCGGGCGATTACGTGCTGGGCTTTTACGACCTGCTTTCCAAGAGCAAGCTGCGCATTATTAATACCTGCGACGAACAGGGCGCCGGCTTTGCCGCGGATGCCTACGCGCGCGTGCGCGGCTTGAGCGCTGTTTGCGTCACCTACTGCGTTGGCGGTCTGAAAGTGGCCAACACCACTGCCGAGGCTTTTGCTGAAAAGTCGCCGGTAGTTATTATCAGCGGCGCCCCAGGGATGCAGGAGCGCAAGAAAAACCCCCTGCTTCATCATAAGGTCCGCGAGTTCGATACCCAAAAGAAGGTCTTCGAGCAACTCACCATCGCCTCGGCCGTTCTGAGCGATCCCCAAACTGCCTTCCAGGAAATCGATCGCGTCCTGCACGCGGCCTTGCGCTTCAAGCGCCCGGTTTATCTCGAATTGCCGCGCGATATGGTGTTTATTCCAGGCATCCCCCACTACCGCACCCCCGAGATTCACGAACGGAGCAATCAACGCTCACTCCAGGCGGCGCTGGTTGAGGCGCGTCAGATGATCCAGTCAGCCCGCAAACCGGCCATTCTTGCCGACGTCGAGGTGCATCGGTTTGGGCTGCAGGACGAGGTTCTGGATTTGGTCGAGCGTACCCGAATCCCCATTGCCGCAACGGTCCTGGGCAAATCGGTCATTGGCGAACAGCACCCGCTTTACATGGGCATTTATGAGGGGGCCATGGGCCGCGAGGATGTGCGCCAATACGTTGAGTCGAGCGACTGCCTGATCATGCTGGGCGCCTTCCTGACCGACATTAATCTCGGCATCTATACCGCCCATTTGGACCCCGCCCGTTGCATCTCCGCCACAAGCGAGAAGTTGTCGATCCGATATCACTCCTATGAGGAGGTGCGGTTCAAAGATTTCCTCAATGGCCTGCGCCGCTTGCGTATGCCGCGGAGGCCTTTGGCGAAAATCCCCCGCCCTGCGGCTCTGACAGAGCCTCACGCCCGCGCCGGCTATTCTGCGGACGGGGAACCCGCCCGTCGTGCCTCGGGGGCATCGCCGCTCAAGGTTAAGGCACTCTTTGAACGCCTGAACCGCTTTCTCTCGAAGAATACCGTCGTCATTGCCGATGTCGGCGACGCCTTGTTCGGCGCGGCAGAGCTTTTCATCCGGGAACGCACAGAGTTCCTGGCGCCGGCCTATTACACTTCGATGGGGTTTGCCGTGCCTGCCTGTATCGGCGCGCAAATGGCCAACCCGAAACTCAGGCCGCTGGTCCTGGTCGGCGACGGCGCTTTTCAAATGACGGGCATGGAATTGGCCAGTGTTGCCCGGTACGGGCTCAACCCGGTGGTCGTGGTTTTGAACAACGGCGGTTACGGCACCGAACGCCACATGCAGGACGGACCCTACAACGATGTCTGGCCGTGGCAATACTGGCGGCTGCCGGAAATCCTCGGGGCCGGACGCGGCTTCCAGGTTCAGACCGAGCAAGAACTCGAACAGGCCCTCACCGAGGCTCGCGCCTGGACAAAGGGTTTTTGTATATTGGATGTGCGTCTGGCGCCTCTGGACCGTTCGCCGGCCCTGGACCGCCTGGCCTCGCGGCTGGCGCGGCAGTTGTGCAGACCGTAACCCCGGGTTTTTAACCGCGAATGAACGCCAAGGGACGCCGGATTAGAATTCGCGTTCATTAGCGTGCATTCGCGGTTAGCAAGTAGGGGCTGCTCCAGGTTTGACGTTCCCCCACTTTTGCCTTGGCAACAGCCCGCCTTTTCCCACTTTTATCCCGTGATTCATCCGACGGCTATCATCCACCCTAAAGCCAAACTGGACCCTACCGTGTACGTCGCCCCATTCGTGGTCATTGACGAAGGCGTCGAAATCGGCCCCCACTGCCGGGTCGGCCCCCATGTCTATTTAACCGGTCTGACCTCCATCGGTGAGCACAACCAGTTCTTTGCCGGCTGCGTCATCGGCGAGGCTCCCCAGGACTTAAAATACCAGGGCGCCCCCACCCGCCTCTCCATCGGCAGCCACAATGTCTTTCGCGAACATGTCACCGTCCATCGTTCAAGCAAACCGGGTGAACAAACCCTTGTCGGCTCGCACAACTTTCTCATGGCCCATTGCCATGTTGGCCACAACGTCTCTGTCGGCAACAACGTTATCATTGCCAATGGCGCCCTGTTCGGCGGTTATGCCAGTGTCGCTGACGCCGCCTTCATCTCCGGCAACTGCCTGGTCCACCAATTCGTCCGGGTCGGCGCGCTGGCCTTGATGCAGGGCGGTTCTGCCATTAGCAAAGACCTTCCCCCATTCACCGTCGCGCGCGGCGACAACGCCATCTGCGGCCTGAACACCGTCGGCCTGCGCCGCGGCGGCCTGGGCCCGGCGGAGCGGCTGGAACTCAAAGAGCTTTATCACCTCCTCTTTCGCAAGGGCCTGGCCCTGCATTCCGCCCTCGCTGACGTGCAAGGCAAATTCACCAGCGCCCCCGCCAGGACCATGCTCGAATTCCTCACCGCTTCCAAACGCGGCGTCTGCTCCGAAGTCAGCCGCCATCGGTCAGCAGCCGCAGACCCGGATTAGAGCGCAATTTACTTCCCGTAACCGGGCAGCGCTTTTCCATCCTCCCCGAGCTTGCCGCAGGCCCAGAGGACGCCACGTGTAACCAGGTCGAGGTACCTCGGGTCTTCGACCGTCTGGTTGTTGTGGCCAATCGTGGTGCTGAAAACACGTGTCTTCCCTTGATAGAGATTGGTCCAAACCACAACGAAATCATTTTTGCCTTGCTTGCCTCGAGCCAAGGGATTAGCGCCATCAAACACCTTCACGTTGTTGTAGAGTTCCTCGTGTATCGTCGTCCAATCTTTCATCCCTTTCGTGATAGGATTGTCCGGGTCCATGAAACGGATGGCAATCGGCAGTTGCGCGCCGTGACCGCTGGACTGTAGGCCCAGATATTCAAACCAAAACCCATGCGGTGTGTCGGGCGTCACCGGGTCGTTGGGATTGCCGATGCGATAGCAGTGCATGGCGCAGTGGAGGTTCACCCCCGGGATACCGTCACGATGCGGTTTGAGGACCGCCTCGACGATAGCCGGATCATTCACATCGGCAGCGCATTCGTCATGAATCACGACGTCGTAGCCCCTCGCGTAGTCGGGGTTGCCGTAAATGGGCAGTTTCGGGTGCGTGCTGTCATCATCGACGAAGATGATGTCCACCTGCGCATTGGCCCGCTCCTCGATCCCCTTTTTCAAGATATCTTTCTGCTTCGCGTAATCGTGACAACAACCGCCGGCAATGAGCAATACCTTCAGCGGTTTGGGCTCTTCAGCCGCTGACGCCGAACTGGTAATCAGGACGTGCGCCAAGGTGGCGCCCAGGAGCAAGATCGTTTTTCGAGACATAAGCGCGATTCAATGAATTCGAATCGACATTGGAACGTTCAGGAAGCCTTGTCCAGCCCGGATATAATCCATTGGCGATTCCACCGCTCCGTCATGCGAGACCCAACTCGACATGCTCCCCACGGCCCCGTTGCGAGCCACCTCGCGAAACCTCTCTTCACTTTTATCTTGTCAGGGAAGCCTATCGTACGAGTATTAAATCTATGCCGTTCCCGAAGTCCCTTATGCCAAATTCCTTTTCGCCATTTACGACTTTCGCACTCAGCGCGGCTCTGCTGGGCCTGCCTTATTCACCCTGCCACGCCCAAACTTCTCCTCCAACTCCGGTCACCCACGACGCAAGGCCGCCGAACATCGTCTTTGTCCTTACCGACGACATGGGTTACAGCGATCTGAATTGTTACGGGGGAAACTTCGCGCCCACGCCCAATATCGACAGGCTCGCCAAGGAGGGGGTGCGCTTCACTCATTTCTACGATAATGCCCCTATTTGCTCGCCCTCTCGAGCCGCCTTCATTACGGGCATGTTTCCCGCGCGCTGGAATTTCACCACGTACCTCGACACTCGGGCCAAAAATCGCGACTGTGAGCAGACCGATTTTCTTCCCACCCAGGCCCCGGCGCTGGCCCGCGTCCTGAAAGCCGCCGGCTTTGCCACCGCGCATTTCGGCAAGTGGCATCTGGGCGGTGGCCGTGATGTCACCAATGCGCCTCCTTTCAGCGCTTACGGTTATGACGAGCATATCGGGACTTATGAAAGCCCTGAACCCGACCCCAACATCACCGCCACCGACTGGATTTGGTCGCCCAAGGACCTGGTCAAACGCTGGGACCGCACCCGCTATTTTGTCAATCACGCGCTGGATTTTCTCCGCCGCCACAAAGACCGTCCCTGCTATGTCGAGATTTGGCCTGACGACGTCCATACTCCCTGGGTTCCCAACCTCCAGCGCGAGGCCGAAGCCCCGCATTCTCAACAGGAGCGGGATTTCTCCGGCGTCCTTGCCGAATACGATTTCCAGATGGGCCGTCTTTTCGACGGTTTGAAAGCGCTCGGTCTCGATCAAAACACGATTGTTGTTTTTACCAGCGATAACGGCCCCCTTCCTTCTTTCGATCACGCGCGCACTGGCGGCCTGCGCGGCAGCAAGCTCAGCCTTTATGAAGGCGGCATCCGGGTCCCCTTCATTGTCCGCTGGCCCGGTCACACTATGCCGGGCCGGGTCGATGAGCGGACCGTTTTGGAAGCCGTCGATCTTTTCCCGACCCTTTGCGCCATCGCTCACGCCCCCTTGCCCGCCGGGGCCGCCTTTGATGGCCAGGACATGACCGAGGCGCTCCTTAACGAGCCCATCGCCCATACCAAAACCATTTTCTGGGAGTATGGCCGCAAATCGAAGTTCTTTAATTACCCTTTTCATCCCTTCGACCGCAGTCCCCACATCGCCGTTCGGGAAGGCAAATGGAAGCTCCTTGTCAATGATGACGGCTCAGCAACCGAGCTTTACAATATGGAAACCGATTCCAACGAGACGACCAATCTCTCCCACGAACAGCAGGACATCGCGCAACGGCTGCGTGCTGCGGCACTCGCCTGGCGTCAGGCCCTGCCCAAGCTTCCCCCTGCCGGTATTAATTCGACCGCCCGTGCCGGCGGGTTCCAATTCGACGGCAAAATCTCGCGGCAAGTCCTCGAGAACTATCTGTCGCGGTCCATCTGCATCGAGGGCCTCTTGAACGGGCGCGGCCCCTTGAACGATGACATCCGGATGATCACCAATTGCGGGGCCAAATACGTCGCGCGCGCCTTGTGCCTCTGGGGCGCAGAGAACGATTTCCTGGCCAATATCAAACGCGCAAAAGAAGAGGCGCCCCTGGTGTTGGCCGCAGACCCCGAGATCGTCTTGGAAGGCTGCGTTTTCGAGACCGTTGGGCCGCGAGTCAGCCAAATCGCCATTCCTGATTGGGTTTTCAAAGACCTTGGACAGCCGGTCGAGCAACGGAACTTTCGCTACGAAGACATGATCTATCCGCCCGGCCAGCGCCGCTCGATGGGCAGGGGCCAGGTGCCTGACGAAAGCCGCATGGAAACTCAGCTTTGGTTTTATTACCAGGCGGCGTCCTATATCGATGTGGGCTGCGAAGGCATCCATTTCGGGCAAGTGGAAATCATGAATCGGAACGACCATGGCAACACCAACTGGTCCCACTTGATCAGCCTCGTTCGCGATTACGCAGCCAAACACGCGCGCCGTCACATGGTCCTTTGCAACGGCCACGTTCCTACCGGTGGCTTGATGCACGACGGCAATCCCATCCTGGATTTCAACGCGTTCCCTTTGCGCATCAAGGAAACGCCCGAGAAACCCCAGCAAGCTATCCTGCAGGCCGGCTTTACCGATGCCATCTATGGCCGCAGCAAAGGCGGTAAAACCTTTAGCGGTTGGACCTGCGAGCACCTGCCCTATTTCGTCGAGTTCGATAATTACGGGCGCAGCCCCCATCCGGGCGAGCCCAACATGAAAGGCAACTTCCTCTGGGTTTGGGGTTATGACGAAATCACCTGGTTCGCCCTCCAAAGCAGGGAATACCGCGCCAAGTGGCTGCAGTACGCCTGGGATTGGGTGCAGAACACCGACACCAACGGCTGCCTCGAAATGCCCGGCGGTCGCACCGCCAGTGCGGCGGAACTCCACTGGTATTACGCCAACAACCCCAGCGATTCCGTCCCCGCCGGCCGCGGCGACGAGGCCGCCATCCACGCCGTTTGGGTGATTGATACCGCTAAGCTGAACAAATAGACCCCCAGCATCCAGAATCCCACGGAAACTTAATCGAAAAGTGCAGGTTGGAGCAGCGGCGTGTCAAACAACGTATCTATCGAGTCCGGCTTGCCCTGAAATGCCCGTCATCCATCGTAAAAACTTAAGGTGACGAACTCTTTAGACGATAGAAGCGGAAGGGAGCACCGAGACTGTTGGTATCTATCACCTGCACATCTAAACCAGTCCCGGAGACAACTGTGCCGGGTACATTCGTCCAAGAGTTTGCGCCAAGGTCGGATGACGATTCCACAGAGTATCGCTGACCGGAAAATGTCCGGAATTGAAGAACTGCGTTTCGCTCATCGAAGAAAATCTGATTAATCGTTAAGCCACCAATTATCGCAAGGGCTTGGTTGCCTCCAGCAGCGATTGCAACGACATTACTGCACCCGGTAGGAACATTTGTTTGGCCCACATTGAAATCGCCCCAGGCAATCAACGTTCCGTCTCGTTTTATCCCCAAGTTGAAACCGTAGTTTGCCCCGGTCATATCTCCGCCGGCCGCGATGGCTACCAGGTTACTCACCCCCGGGGGAACATAGGTGTCGCCCCAATACGCCACGGTTCCATCCTTCTTTAATGCTAAGCTGTGCTGCGGCCGCAGGCAATCGCCACCACATTGCTCAAACCGGCTGGCACGTTCGTCTGGCTGGATGAATTGGCTCCCCACGCTACCACTGTGCCGTCGTTTCTGAGCGCAACACTATGGTAGCTACCCGCGGCGATTGATACTACGTTGCTTAACCCTGGCGGAATATTCGTTTGCCCCAGCACGTTAGGGCACGTCAATAAATAACATTTACAACTAGTGAGGGCGAATAACATAGTTCCATTCGCCGTGGAAGCGTGAGGGTGTAATGTTAATCCTAGCCATCTCCTCATCGGTAACCTTCCGCCCGGGACTGTAGGTGCGAC